>NZ_DGRF01000080.1:0-54010 GCF_002390995.1 Clostridium sp. UBA4395 | reverse complement strand
TTTTGATACAGCCCCTTTTTTACTGGTGCCGGTGACCGGGGTCGAACCGGTACGGTGTTGCCACCACGGGATTTTGAGTCCCGCACGTCTGCCAATTCCATCACACCGGCTAGTACATTTAGTATTTTACCACAATATCCTAATGATTACAATAGTATTTTTATATTAGATAAGGATAGTGTAGAAGTTAATACTTAAGTATTGAAAAATAGATACTTGATTAATATAATAAAACTGTAAGTAATTAAATCAGAGGGGAGACATGATAATGAAGAGGATCTTGGAAAATATAATTGAAGATTGCAGAAAATGGACAAGTAAAGGTGAGGTGGCTTCATATATACCAGAACTTGCAAAAGCTAATCCAGAAGCTCTAGGTATTTGGGTTACCAATTTAGGTGGAGAAGAATATTTTGCAGGTGATTGGGATATTAAATTCACAATACAAAGTATGTCTAAAGTAATAACTCTAATGTTAGCAATCTTAGATAATGGTACAGAATACGTTTTCACTAAAGTGGGAATGGAGCCTACAGAGTCAGGATTTAATTCTATAACTAATTTGGAAACTCATGAACAAAAACAACCATTGAATCCTATGATAAACGCAGGAGCAATTGCAACAGTGTCTTTAATTAATGGAGAAACAGCTGATGAAAAAATAAATAGAATACTTAACTTTACTAGAAAAATAACTGGAAATGATGAGATAGGTATAAATTACAATGTGTATGAGAGTGAAAAGAAAACAGGAAATAGAAACAGAGCATTAGCTTATTACATGAAGGGTAATGGTATAATAGAAGGGGATGTAGAGGAAATTTTAGATGTCTACTTTAAAGCTTGTTCTATGGAGATAACTTGCAAAGATATAGCTAGGATAGGAGCTATGCTTGCCAATGATGGAGTTCTTATAAATAATGAAAGAGTTATATCCAGAGAGGCATGCAGAATAGTTAAAACCATAATGGTTACTTGTGGCATGTATGATGCATCTGGTAAGTTTGCTGTACATATAGGAATTCCAGCAAAGAGTGGAGTAGGTGGTGGAATAATGGCTGCAGTACCTAGGAGGATGGGAATTGGAGTTGTAGGTCCTGCTCTTGATGCTCAGGGAAATAGCATAGGTGGAATTAAAATTCTAGAAAAATTATCCCATGAATTAGATTTAAGCATATTTTAGAAGTTGAAAAACAATGTAAGGATAAAAATACATCTATTGCAGAAATGACTTGTGTTGGTTCACTTTTAATTATTGCCTTAGCCTTAAATATGATGAAGATATCAAGATTTAAAGTTAAGAATTATTTACCAGCAATTTTTTAATTAGTTAGTATTTATTTGTTTATATAAATACTTAGTTGTATTTAGAAATATATTTTTGCATTTAATAAACCTTCTAAGATANNTATCTTAGAAGGTTTATTAAATTCTATTTTATTAAATGAAATCTATATTATAATTATAATGAAGATGAATGAAAACTTATATTTAAAAATTACAAGTTTTATTGTTAATACCATGAAGTAATGATATAATCATTTATCAAAAGAATCCTGTTTATTTACTTGACTTTAGGCTCAAAAAAGTAAAGAATAATATAGGGGATAATAAGAAAAAATTAAGGAATTCAATAAAAGTGATTAAATAATTTGAATGGATGTGATTAAAATTAATAGAGAAAGCTTAGCTGTTTTAGATGGAAATAGCTTACTATATAGAGCATTTTATGCTATACCAGAACTTACAACAAAAGAAGGCGTTTATACTAATGGAGTATATGGTTTTTTAAATATGCTTCTTAAAATTAAAGAAGATATAAATCCAGATTATATTGTAGCTGCCTTTGATAAATCTTCTAATACATTTAGACATAAGGAATATGAAGATTATAAAGCAGGAAGGAAGAAAACACCTCCAGAGCTTTCCATGCAATTTCCTATAATAAGAGAAATATTATCCAAGATGGGAATAAGCGTATTTGAGTTAGAGGGATATGAGGCAGATGATTTAATAGGTACTATATCTGTTTTAGCAGAAGAAGAAGGAATGGAAGTTTATGTGGTAACAGGAGATAAAGATGCTCTTCAACTAGCCACAGATAACGTTAATGTAGTTATAAATAAAAAAGGAATTACAGAAAAAGAGATATATAATAAAGAAAGATTTATTGAAGATTTTGGAGTAACACCTACTCAATATATAGATGTGAAGGGCCTAATGGGAGATAAATCAGATAATATTCCAGGAGTTCCGGGGATAGGGGAGAAGACTGCATTTAAGCTAATTAAGGAATATGGTAGCATAGAAGATGTTTTGATGAATATATCTAATATAAGTGGTAAAAAACTCAAAGAGTCTCTTCAAGAGTATAGTGAACAAGCAATTTTTAGTAAGAAGTTAGCTACAATTGTTACTAAAGTTCCTGTAGAAATACCTGTGGAGCAGTTAAGAACTAAAGGAAACTTTAACAATAGTGAAGTTAGAGATATGTGTCTAAGATTGCAATTTAAATCTCTTCTTAATAAATTTGAAAATCTTTCACAAGATAGTTCTGAAACTCCAGAAAATCAAAGATTAGAAGTTGTTGATTATAAAGTTATAAATGAAATTAAAGATTTGAATGATGTTATACCTAATATAAAAAATAGGGCTTTTGTAAAGTTATATGTGGAGGATACAAGTAATTTTGCTAAAATTATGGTTAAGACCATAGGCATATTGTCAGAAGGTCAGGTGTATCTACTTTATTGTGATAAATTGCTAGAAGAAGATAGCAAAGGCTTTATAAATGCAATGAAGATAATTTTTCATAATTCTAGCCTTGAAAAAATTACCCATGGCATTAAATATGGATATACTGCTTTTTTAAAGCTTGGTATTGATTTAGACCTAGTAAATTTTGATGTGGAAATAGCAGCTTACTTATTAGATTCATCAAAATCAGAGTATTCCATAAAAACACTTTACGAAGAAAGGCTAGGAAAGACATTTCACGGAGAGGAAGACTCCCTTAAAGCCAGTGAAATTGTAGCTCTTGAGAAAATATATACAATCTTAAAAGAGGAAATTAAAAATGATGATATGGAAGAACTACTGTTTAAAGTAGAGCAACCTCTTACTAAAGTTATATCATATATGGAATATGAAGGGTTTAATATCAATAGAAAAGAATTGGAGAATCTAGGAACTAAATTTAGTGGAGAGATTGATACTCTTACAAAAGAAGTATACCATTTGGCAGGGGAAGAATTTAATATAAATTCGCCTAAGCAACTTGGAAAAATATTATTTGAAAAACTAGACCTACCAGTAATAAAGAAAACTAAAACAGGTTATTCCACCAATGCGGAAGTACTGGATGCTTTAAAGGATAAACATGAGATAATAAATAAAATTTTATATTTTAGACAAATTACAAAACTATACTCTACCTATATAGAGGGACTTAAAAATGTAATAGATGAAGATGGAAGGATACATTCCAACTTTACTCAAACTGTAACTACTACTGGCAGATTATCTAGTACAGAACCTAACCTTCAGAATATACCAATCAAAAATGAGAATGGAAGATCAATAAGAAAAGTTTTCATACCACACAATAAAGATTCAGTAATTTTGTCAGCGGATTATTCACAAATTGAACTTAGAGTTCTTGCGCATATTTCTGAAGATGAAAATATGATAAAAGCTTTTAAAAATAGTTTAGATATCCATACTTCTACAGCATCAGAAGTATTCAATGTGCCAATTGAAAATGTAACTAAGACAATGAGAAGTAATGCAAAGGCTGTTAACTTTGGAATTGTTTACGGAATAGGTGATTTCAGCTTGTCTCAAGATTTAGGGATAACACGAGGAGAGGCTAAAAAGTATATTGATACATACCTTGAAAGATATAGGAATGTACAAAGGTATATGGATAGAGTAATTAAAGAAGCTGAAGAAAATTCTTATGTGACAACACTTCTTCATAGAAAAAGATATATTCCAGAAGTAAAATCTTCTAATAAAATTGTAAAAGCTTTAGGAAAAAGATTAGCTATGAATGCACCTATTCAGGGTAGTGCAGCAGATATTATAAAGATTGCCATGGTGAATGTTGCTAATGAGCTTAAATCAAAACAACTTAGGAGTAGATTAATTTTACAAGTTCATGATGAACTTATACTTAATGTATATAAGGATGAACTTGATTTAGTAAAGTATATAGTTAAGAAGGAAATGGAGAATGTACTAGATCTTAAAGTTCCCCTAGATGTAGATATTTCTATAGGAGACACTTGGTATGAAGCAAAATAATATATTAAGGGTAGGTTTAACAGGTGGCATTGGATGTGGAAAGAGTACCATAAGTATGATTTTAAGGGAAAACAATATTCCTGTTATTGATGCAGATGAAATTGCTAGAAAAGTACTTGTGAATCATCCCAATATTTTATTAGAAATAAGAAGAGCTTTTGGCGATGAATATTTTGATGAAAATGGTGAGTTTCTAAGGCGTAAAATGGGAAATCTAATATTTTCTGATAAAAGTAAAAAAGCTCAATATGAAAATATAATAATGCCTCATATTTTTCATGATATATTTAGTGAAATAAATAAATATAATGATATAGGAGAAGAAATGTGCATAGTAGATGCACCTACATTAATAGAAAGTAAACTTCATACTTATATGGATAAGATAATAGTTGTTATTGCCAGTAAAGAAATACAGTTAGAGAGAGTTATGAGACGAGATAATTTTTCAATAGGAGAAGCAACTATAAGAATAAATAATCAAATGAGTACAAAAGAAAAATGTAAGTTTGCAGACTTTATCATTGATAATAGTGGGAATCTGCAAGAAACTAGGATTAAAGTGATGAAAGTAATAAGCAAGCTTAAATAGATTAGGGGGAAAAATGACTTATAAATCTAATAAAAGGACCAGGAAGAATATATTGATAATAGTTATAGCTGTAATTATTATTGTTAATTTTAAAGTTATATTAAAAAGCTTTTTTCCGTTAGAGTATGAAAAAAGTATTATTGAATATAGTGAGATGTACAATGTAGATCCGAATTTAGTAGCAGCAGTAATTAATACTGAAAGTAAATTTGTAGTAGATGCAAGTTCATCAAAGGGAGCAATAGGATTAATGCAGATAATGCCAGATACGGGAAGGTGGATTGCAGAAAAACTAGAAATAAGTAACTTTAATGAAGAAATAATAGCAGATCCTGAGATTAATATAAGAATGGGAACTTGGTATTTGAAAAAATTGAGTGAGGATTTTAACGGGGACTATATTCTTGTATTAGCGGCTTACAATGGTGGTCCTGGAAATGTTACTAAGTGGCTTGAGGATGAGAAATATTCTAGCGATGGAGAAAATCTTCATGAGATTCCATTTAAGGAAACTAAAAGTTATGTTCAAAAGGTTAAATTTAATCATAGAATATATAAATATCTATACAATTTAGGTCAAAAGGCAGAGTAAAACATATATTGCAATAGCTATAGTATTAAACCCAATTTAGTTTATTATAAATTAATTTGGGTTTGTTTATTAAATTGATTTAACTAAGTTGATTTTAGTTGTTGAATCTAGTGATACATGATGATATAATAATTGAGTAAAATTATATTATTATGCAGATGTGGTGGAACGGCAGACACGCTATCTTGAGGGGGTAGTGAGAGAATTCTCGTGCGGGTTCAAATCCCGCCATCTGCACCAACAAAACAATGGGAAGGAGCCTAATGCTTTTCATTGTTTTTATTTATTTTTAATATCTTATAAGATTATATGATAACTTAAATCTTATCTATTTAAATATCAAATAGTATCATTACATATTCAAATATACAAGGTTATTCGAAATTGTTGAAAAATTCACAAAATAAACTTACAATGAATATAAGGTAGTAAACTGTAACATCATGGGGAGGATATTATGGATAATTTACTAGAGATAGTTAAGAGTATCAACGGAGTTATTTGGAACTATGTATTGATTTTTTTACTATGTGGAACAGGAATTTATTTTACATTTAAATTAAAGTTTGTTCAAGTTGTAAAATTTGGAGAAAGCTTTAAACTTGTTTTTGGTAAAATAAAATTTGGGAAAAAAGCAGGTGCTGATGGAATGTCTTCATTTCAAGCTTTAGCTACTTCAATAGCTGCGCAAGTAGGCACAGGGAATTTAGCCGGAGCAGCTACAGCTATTGCAATGGGAGGACCTGGCGCGATTTTTTGGATGTGGATTAGTGCCTTCTTTGGAATGGGAACTATATTCGCTGAAGCAACTTTAGCTCAGCAATACAAGACTGTAGTAAATGGACAAGTTACTGGTGGTCCAGCTTATTACATTAAAAATGGGTTAAAGAATAAAAATATAGCAAAGGTGTTATCTATATTTTTTGCAATAACTATTATACTTGCTCTTGGTTTTATTGGGAATATGGTACAAGCAAACTCTATCGGAAGTGCTTTTTCAAAATCCTTTAGCATTGATCCTAGAATAGTAGGTGTGGTAGTTGCTATACTAGCTGGTATAATTTTCATAGGAGGGGTTTCTCGTATAGCATCCTTTACAGAAAAAGTTGTTCCAGTAATGGCACTATTATATATTATAGGTAGCTTATTTATAATAGTAATGAACTATGCAAATATATTACCTGCTTTAAAAATGATTGTAGTTGGAGCATTTAATCCTCAAGCTATAGCTGGAGGAGTTGTTGGAGTTACAATTAGACAAGCTGTTAGATATGGAGTTTCTAGAGGATTGTTTTCAAATGAAGCAGGGATGGGTTCAACTCCACATGCTCATGCAGTAGCAAAGGTTAATCATCCATCAGAGCAAGGGTTAGTTGCCATGATGGGAGTATTTATAGATACTTTCATTATATTAACTTTAACAGCTCTCGTAATATTGACTACTGGAGCCTTGGATAGTGGAGAAACAGGAATAATATTAACTCAAACTGCTTTTGTTAATGGTATGGGTGGGGAATTTGGAGGAATATTCATATCAGTAGCATTATTCTTCTTTGCCTTCTCTACAATTATTGGATGGTATTTCTTTGGGGAAGCTAATATAAAATTCTTATTTGGTGATAAAGGAATAACTCCATATAGAATATTAGTTATGATATTTATATTCTTAGGTGCTGGTATGAAAGTTGATTTAGTTTGGGAGCTTGCAGATACTTTTAATGGATTAATGGTATTCCCTAACTTACTTGCCCTTTTAGCGTTATCTGCAGGGGTTAAAAAGTGTTTAGATGATTACAATGAAAAGAAAAGCAAAAACTTACTATAATTAATAATTTAGTATAATTATAATTAATTTTCTTAATTAATTATAATATTAGATTACTATATCAAATATGCAGATTATTACCTTAATTACTTTTAACAGAAATAATAGCCTTCCAGAGATAAAGATTTTATTCTGGAAGGCTTTATGTTATATTTAATATATTATAAAATGAAAATTAGCTTTAAATGATATGATAAATATTTATTGAAGGATGATGTGAATGGAAAGAGAATATAATATATCATTATTTGATTTAGAAGAAACAAAAGAAAAAAATAATAATATAGATTTAAATAGTAATGAACCTTTAGCACAAAGGCTTAAACCCAGCAATTTAGATGAATTTGTAGGCCAAGACCATATATTAGCCAAGGATAAACTATTATATAGAAGCATTAAAGGTGATAGAATTACATCTTTAATATTTTATGGCCCTCCTGGAGTTGGAAAAACCAGTCTAGCAAAAATTATTGCTAAAACTACAAAGTGTAACTATGTTGAGTTAAATGCAGTAACTTCTGGAATTAAAGATATAAAGAACGTAATAGATGAAGCAATGAGAGAAATTTCTATGAGTGGAAAGAAAACTATACTTTTCATAGATGAAATACATAGGTTTAATAAAACCCAACAAGATAGTTTATTACCTCATGTAGAAAAGGGAATAGTAACCTTAGTTGGTGCTACAACAGAAAACCCCTTTTTCGAAGTTAATAAAGCACTTTTATCCAGATCAATGATTTTTAAATTAGAGCTATTATCAAAAGAAAATATAGTATCATTATTAAATAGAGCACTTAAAGACAGAAAGTTTGGCTATGGAAATATTAATATAAAATTATATAAAGAAGCAGAAGAGTTTATATGTGATAATGCTGTCGGCGATGGAAGAAGAGCATTAAATGCTTTAGAATTGGCTGTTTTAACTACTAATAAAAGAGAAGATGGTATAATACATATAACTCTAGATGTAGTAGAAGAGTGTATACAAAAAAAACAAGTTACTTATGATAAAAGTGGAGATTATCATTATGATATAATATCTGCCTTTATAAAGAGTGTTAGGGGAAGTGATCCTGATGCTTCAGTGCATTATCTTGCTCGAATGCTATCAGGTGGTGAAGATCCTGAATTCATAGCTAGAAGACTTGTAATATCAGCATCAGAAGATATAGGCAATGCAGATCCATATGCGCTTTTAATAGCTAATGCGGCTCTAAATGCAGTGAAGTTTATAGGAATGCCAGAAGCTAGAATACCTCTAGCTCAGGCAACTATATATTTAGCTGGAGCACCTAAAAGTAATGCATCTTATAATGCTATTAATTTAGCTCTTGAAGACATAGAGAAGGAAGAAGTAGGTAGAGTTCCTTTACATCTGCGAGGTAACAATTATAGCGGATCTAATATTTTAAATGAAGGATCAAGATATAAGTATCCTCATGATTATGAAAATCATTATGTTAGACAGCAATATATGCCTAAGGAGTTACTTAAGAAAAAATATTATTCTCCAACATCAATGGGGTATGAAAAACGTATAAAGGATAGATTAGATACTTTAAAAAAATAAAATTTAAAATATAAATAATTTTTTGTATTATGCACATCTTATAAATAGGTAATATATTTTTAAAATAAAGTGGAGTTAAGAGCTAAAAATGTATAACTTAAAATTTATATATTTTTACTAAAGATTTAAAAATAGTTGGAGGTTATAAGATGAGCAATAATAAGTGTATAAAAGTTTCAGGGGAAGATGGAAGAATAGTAGAATTAGAATTTATTGATGTGATTAATGTAGGTAAAAATGAATATGTAATTGCAGGTCCCAAGGATTCAAATGAAGCTTGTGCATATAAGGTTGTAAGTAGAGAAAATGGTATGGTTGAATATGCTTCTGTAGGAGCAGGTAAAGAGTTCAATCAAGTTTTAACTGCCTATAATGCAAAAAAATGATTAACCATCCTTTGTTTTAAATAATTTGTATTATATAAGAAAGGAAGATGAAATAACATGAGCAAATCGAATAAGAAAAATAAAAAGAATAATCAAATTAAACCATCACAAAAGAGTACTATAGATCAAGTACAAATTTTAAATAGAGATGTGCAGGATGCTCACCATATTGAAAGTGCTACTTTAATAAATGGATTATTTGGTGTAGAAATAAAAGATAATCTCATAGATCCAGATACTAGATTTTATATTTAAAATTTATGTAAAAATAATATATACATGTCTACTAATAAATAGTATAAATTAGATAGTAATATGATTAAGTTTTATATTTTTAATATGGCATTGTTTTATAGGTTTATATGCTATATAATGAAATAAGATTTATTTGAAAGAATTTAGGAGGACATGAAAATGGAAGAAATGAATATAATAACACTTACTGACTCAGAAACAATGGAAAAGGTAGAACTAGAAATAGTTGAAGATTTAACTATAGATGGAGATCACTATGTTATTTTAGCGCCACTTGACGAAGAAGATGAAGCTTATGTATATAAGGTAATTGGAGAAGGTGCAACAGCTTCATATGAAATGGTTGAAGATGAAGCTGAATTTGATAAAGTTGTTGCAGAATATGATAAAATATTTGAAGAAGAGATGAGAAAATAATATAAACATGTATAATTAAATGAAAAAAGATAACCTTAATTTAAAAGGTTATCTTTTTATTTATTTATATTGCTGTATTTTTATCAGCATTTAAGTTTTTATTTCCTTTTTTAAGTCTAACAGTTGGTTCACTTGGTAAACCAAACTTAGGAATAAATCTATCCCATCCAGTTAGAGTAAGTAATAGGATTGAAATTACAGCTACGAATGCCATAAAGTTAAATTTAATTATATCCAAAGCTGCAAATTGGTGTAATGGATATACTGCTGAAGCAATTCCTACATAGAATCCTATATATACATGCCAAGGAATTAATTGAGATCCAAATACTCCAAGAGCATCACCAAAGGTTGCATTTCTAAGATATAGTTTATACATATCTTCTTGGCTTCCCTCAACGTTTTTATCAACTAATTCTTTAATGATAGGTCCAATAGTTACTATTTGAGCCATTTCATCAGCAAGGGCAGCGTTACCACCTATACATAAAACACCATTCCAGAACATTAATTGTCTTACATTTCCAGATATTTTTAGAACAAGAGCTGATATTGGAGCAAAAGCATCCATTTTAGCCATGACGCCACCAAAGGCACCAACCCACATCATCATTACTATAACCCAAGAACCAGCCTCACCAAATCCACTTTCAACTAAACCTAGGAAAGAAGATAAGCTTTCTACAGTTCCTGCAAAAGAACCGAAAATAAATGAAGAAGCGATTCCTAAGAATAAACATAGTAGAGTAGGTACTCCCATGATAGCTGCAGCTATAACAAGTATAAGAGGAATTACCATATAGAAAGGAACTCCATGTTTAACTTGATTTAAAAGTTCAACAGCTGCTGGTTTTTTAGCCTCGATAGCAGACCATGCTTCTGCTGGAATAGCATCGATAGCTAATTTTGCATTAGCTACATCTGTAGGCAGTTTCATAGCTAAGCTAACAATAAAGATAATAATTGCAGTTATAATAAGACATGTTACTGACCAAACTCCTTGAGTTCTGATTCTATCAATAACCTCAACTTTTTGAATACCAGAACTTACAACTGTTGTATCAGAAATAAGACCAATATTGTCACCGAAACAAGCACCACCAGCTATTGAAGCTGCAGTAAGAAGAATATTTCCTCCAACTATATGGTTAAGCCATAAAAAGATAGGTGCACATGCAGCAAATGTTCCCCAAGAAGTTCCAGTTGCAACTGAAAGAATAGCAGTTACTAAGAAGCCACATACAGCAACGGTTCTTGCATTTAATCCAAGAGATAGAGCCATATTAACTATAGAAGCACCAACTCCTGTTGACATGAAAGAATTTGCCATTGCATAGGCAAACATCAGTATAAAAAATACTAAAATAAGTTCCTTTACATTATCGACTGCTGCATCGATAAGATCACTGAATTTAACTTTTTCTGTGATGTAGGCTACAACACATGCAAATATAGTTGCTATTGGAGCAGCTGTAAGTACATTTACCTCCATCATCATAAGTCCTGCCAATACAAATATTGGTACAAACTTAAAGGTTGCTTTTAAAAATTTCATTTTTATATCCCCCTATAAAAAATTTACAAGAAAAACTAGTTATTTATTTAACTAGTCTTACTATAAAATTAGTTTAAAACGTTTTCTCAAAAATATCAAGTATTTTTCAGAAAAAACACATAAATTAAATAATTTAATGTAGAAGTTTAGGAGTAATTGTTAATATATGTATTATAAAAGGATAATTGTTATTATGTGTAAAGGGTTTTATGGGTATTATTAGTAAATGCATATGAAATTTATGGAATTGGTTTTAATTTGTATAATTATCATATAAAAAAATCTCACAATAATTATTAACTATTGTGAGATTTTTTTATTTATTATGCACAAATTTCTTTATCAGAATTGGCCTCAGAAGTTTGATTCTTAAGTTTAACTTTAGGTTCCCTTGGTAAACCAAAATTAGGAATGAATCTATCCCATCCAGTAATAGTAAGAAGAAGTAATGAAATTACGGTTACAAAAGCCATGACATTATATTTAATAATATCTGTAGCTATAAATGTATGTAATGGATATACTGAAGAAAGTATTCCTACATAGAATCCTATGTATACATGCCAAGGAATTAATTGAGATCCAAAAACACCTAATGAACTTGAGAAGGTAGCATTTCTAAGACGAAGCTTGTAAAGATCTTCTTCGCTTCCTTCAACATTTTTATCAACTAATTCTTTAATAATAGGTCCAATAGTTACTATTTGAGCCATTTCATCAGAAAGAGCAGCATTACCACCTATACTTAAAACACCATTCCAGAACATTAACTGTTTTACATTTTTAGATATTTTTAAAACAAGAGCTGATAGTGGAGCAAAGGCATCCATTTTAGCCATGATACCACCAAAGGCACCAACCCACATCATCATTACTATAACCCAAGAACCAGCCTCGCTAAATCCACTTTGAACTAATCCTAAGAAAACTGGTAGGCTTTCTACTGTTCCTGCAAAGGAACCAAGGATATAAGAAGAAATAATTCCTAGGAACAAACAAAGTAGAGTAGGTACACCTGTAACAGCGACACCTATAACAAGTAATAGCGGAATTACCATATAGACAGGTACTCCATTTTTAACTTGATTTAAAAGTTCAACAGCTGCAGGCTTTTGAGCTTCAATAGCAGACCATGCCTCTGCTGGAATAGACTCAATTGCTAGTGCAGTATTAGCAGCTTCTGTAGGCAGTTTCAGTGCTACACTCATACCATAAATAATAATTGCAGACACAACAAGACAAAGGACAGACCAAACAACTTGAGATTTTACTCTTTCAAGTATCTCAACCTTTTGAATACCAGAACTTACAACTGTAGTATCGGAAATAAGACCAATATTGTCTCCAAAGCAAGCACCACCAGCTATTGAAGCTGTAGTAAGAAGAATATTTCCTCCTAATATGTGGTTAAGCCATAAGAAGATAGGAGCACATGCAGCAAAGGTTCCCCAAGAGGTACCAGTAGCAACGGAAAGTATACCAGTTACTAAGAAGCCACATACAGCAACACTTCTTGCATTTACTCCAAGAGATAATGCTATGTTAACTATAGAAGCACCAACTCCAGTTGACATAAATGCATTTGCCATTGCGTAGGCAAACATTAGTATAAAGAATACTAAAATAAGCCCCTTTACATTATCGATGGAAGCATCGATAAGTTCATTCAGTTTAATTTTTTCTGTGATGTAGGCTACAAGGCAAGCAACTATTGTTGCTATAGGTGCTGCCGTAAGTACATTAACCTTAAGCATCATTAGACCTGCCAATACAAAGATTGGTACAAACTTTAAAAATCCTTTTAAAAATTTCATTTATGATCCCCCTATAAATTAATTAAAATGAAAATATAGTTATTTTTTTAACCATTATTTTCACATTACTAGTTTAAAACCTTTTCAAAAAAATATCAAGTGTTTTCCCAGAAAAAATACATAAATTTTAGAACTTTTTATAAAAAAATTAAAAATATTGAGTTAATTAATGAAAACGATAAATTAAAAAGTAGAAATAGGTAGAAACAATATTGAAAATAAAAATATTTGCATATATTTCATGTAAATGTTTACTAAAATTAATTTCGAAAAATTTAGTATATAAATAATATTATAAATAAAATTTACATTTTAGTATTTATAACTTGAAGTATTAAAGAATGTTTCAAGTTATATGTTAAAAAAATAACATATATTATAAAAAAGATGCTATTAATATTTTGTAATATATATAGCATCTTTTAAGAATTATTTACTTATTTTATACAAATACATCCTTATCAATGTTATATGTTTATTTCTTTTTTAATCTAACAGCAGGTTCTGTTAGTAGATCAAATTTAGGAATAAATTTGTCCCATCCAGTAAGGGTAAGTAGTAGGATTAATCCTACAGTTACAAAAGCCATAAAGTTATATTTAATTATATCTGTAGCTACAAATTTGTATAATGGATATACTGAAAAATTAATTCCTACATAGAAACCAATGTAAACACATAGAATACTGTGACTAATTTCAATATATACGACAAAGCTTTAACAAAATTAGTGTTCTTAACAAGAACTTAACAAAAAAGTCGAAAAATAAATAGGAACACTTCTGGGATTTACAGAGGTGTTCCTATTTATAAAATTTATTTTAATTAATTTGTAAAATGAAAATAAATTCTAATAGTCAGAATCTGAATTACATAAATTGTTTACAATTGCTATAGATGCACTGGCACCAAGTCTATTTGCACCAGCATTTATAACCTTAATTGCATCTTCAGTAGTACGAACACCACCAGAAGCTTTTACTCCCATATTAGGTCCAACAACCTTTCTCATTAGAGTAATATCTTCAGGAGTTGCTCCACCTGTACTAAATCCGGTTGAAGTTTTTACAAAGTCTGCACCTGCTTCTTGTGATAATTCACAAGCCTTGATTTTTTCTTCTTCAGTTAATAGGCAGGTTTCTAAAATAACTTTAACTATAGCCTTTCCTTTAGCGGTATCAACAATTTCTTTTATATCATTTCTCACAAAATCGTAATCCTTATCTTTTAAAGCTCCTACGTTGATAACCATGTCTATTTCATTTGCTCCAAGTTCGATAGCTCTAGCTGTTTCGAAAGCCTTAGATTTAGTATCCATAGCGCCTAGAGGGAAACCTACCACTGTGCACACAAGTACTCCAGAGTCTTTTAGTACCTTTGCTACCAACTCAGTATAACAAGAGTTTACACATACTGACTTGAATTTATATTCCTTTGCTTCTTTGCAAATTTTTATAACCTGATCCTTGGTTGTTTCGGCTTTTAAAATAGTATGATCAATCATTGATGCTATATTCATTTTTATACCTCCTAATGGTTATAATTGATTTTATATGATCTATATGTGAATATTATTGACTTTATATAGTAAAATATATCTTTATTAATATAAATTTCATCACATTTTAAAAAGTTTAATTTAACTTTTTAATCATCTTAAAAGAATACTTATCTTGTTTTTTATTTAGTTTAGAACTAAGTACATAAGAAATTACCATGGCTACTAAAGCTAGTAGCACTGAATATACTTCAGAGTTAGCTAAATTAAGCTTATTAAATATGTATAGACATATTATAAGAGTAATTACTGTAATAATTGTAGGGAAGGCATAGGCCCAAAATGTCATGTTACTAAAAACCTTATTATCCATTGATACTAAAACTCTTTCACCAACAGTAGCGTGCTCTGTATTTTTTAATTCTACCAATATAGTATCTTTAGGACATCCAGATTTACAAGAGGAACATCCACCACCACAACCACCTTTTTTTACAAAAGCAACAGTAGCTATATCTCCATTAATTTTCTTTATAATACCTTCTTCTTGCACGAAATCACCTCCAAATAAATATAGAAGGCTAAAAAGCCTTCTATATTATAACATAAAATTAAATTTATTTATACTGTAGCATTGTTATTTTCAGAAGAAGTAGCTTCATTAGCTGCCTTAGCAGGAGATGGTACTGCTTCTTTTTTTAATGCAGGTTTTCTAAGGTTTAATATGGAGTTCTTTGGACATTTATTTGCACATATTCCACAACTAACACATTTTGTGTAATCAAATACTGGAATATTATTTACTATCTCGATAGCATCTTTAGGGCAGTTTTTCATACAGATACCACAGCCGATACATCCTACATCACAAACATCCATAACTTCTTTACCTCTATTTTTGTTATTACAATCTATTCTAACCTTAGATTTTTTAGGCACAAGATGAATCAATGTTTTTGGACAAGCAGATATACAAGCACCACAAGCCACACATTTTTCTTCATCTATAGAAGCTACACCATTAACTATGGATAGTGCACCGAATTCACAAGCCTTCACACAAGAACCTAGACCTAAGCATCCAAATTCACAAGCTTTAGAACCACCACCAGGGGCTACGGAAGCTTGGTTACAATCTAGAATTCCTATATAGTTATATTTTTCTCTTGCAACATCAGAAGTTCCTTTGCATCTTACAAAAGCTACCATTGGTTCAGCTGTTGATGCTTCAACCCCAAGAATTGAAGATATCTTTTCAACTGCCTCAGCACCTCCAGGGCTACATTTGTTAGTTGCAGCTGTACCCATAACTACAGCTTCTGCATAAGCATCGCATCCAGCAAATCCACATCCACCACAGTTTGCACCAGGTAAACATTCTCTTACTAGAGGGATTCTTTCATCAACTTCTACTTTAAATTTACTGTTTGCATATCCTAATAGCGCCCCAAATACTAATCCAAGACCACCTAGGCTGACTACTGGATATACTAAATTTGATAAATCCATTTAAATTCCCTCCTTTAAACTAAACCACTGAATCCATAGAATGCAATAGCCATTAATCCAGCTGTTATTAGAGAAATTGGTAACCCTCTAAAAGCAGCTGGCATATCAGTATTATCTTCCATTCTCTCTCTTAAACCTGCAAGTATTACTATAGCTAGTACATATCCAAGAGCTGCCCCAATAGTATTAGATAGTGATTGAGCTAATCCATATTGTTTATCTATGTTTGTAACAGCAACACCAAGTACTGCACAGTTAGTTGTGATAAGAGGTAAGAAGATACCTAGAGATCTATAAAGACCAGGTTGGATTTTCTTAATAACAATCTCAACAAATTGTACTAATGCTGCAATAACAAGGATAAAAGCTAATGTTGATAGATATTCCATTTTAAATGGAACTAAAATTAACTTATTTACCACGAAGGTAATAAGAGTAGCTAGTAACATTACAAAGGTAACAGCTGCACCCATACCTTTAGCAGTTTCTGTCTTTTGAGAAACTCCAAGGAAGGAACATATACCTAGAAACTGCCCTAATATTACGTTGTTAACTAAAAGGGCTCCTATAAATATAGTAAATAATTCTTTCATTAAATTTCACCTTCCTTATTTTGTAGTTTCAGATTTGTTAGCTTTTGAGATCTTATATTGATTCAAGCATGCTAAAAGTATACCAAGAGTTATGAAAGCTCCAGGAGCAGACGTCATAACCATAGCTGGAACATAAGATTTTGGTAGGAATTGTAACCCGTAGAATGTTCCATTACCAAGTACTTCTCTAAAGGTTGCTAATACAACTATAGCAAGTCCAAATCCAAGTCCCATACCAATAGCATCAAAAATTGAAGGTAATACTTTATTTTTTGATGCATATGCTTCAGCTCTACCTAAGATAACACAGTTAACTACTATAAGAGGTAAGAATATTCCAAGAGACTTATATAAGTCAGGAATATAAGCTTGTAATAAGAACTGTATTAAAGTAACGAAGGTAGCGATAACTACTATATAAGCAGGTATTCTGATTTTATCAGGAACAAGTTTTCTAATTAAAGATATAACAGCGTTTGATCCAATTAATACTAAGGTAGAAGCTAGAGCCATACCAGCAGCATTCTTTACACTACTTGTAACAGCAAGAGTAGGACACATAGCTAGTACTTGTATGAAAACTGGATTTTCGGTAATAATACCTGTCTTTAATCTATTAACTAATTCTTTCATTCTACTTTGCTCCTTTCAAGTTTGTATTGTAGTAATTTATAGCAGTGTTTACACCAGTAGTTACTGCTTTAGAAGTAATTGTTGCACCAGTAATTGCTTGAATATCTGAACCGACAGTAAGTTCCTTTTCAGAAGAAAGCCCTTTATATTGTGCTGCGAAAGAAGGATCATCCTTTGCTTTAGAACCAAGTCCAGGAGTTTCAGTATGACTTAAAATTGTAATACCAGAAACAGCTCCTTCAGCATCGATACCAACCATTAATTCAATTTTTCCACCATAGCCTGATGAGTTAACTTGAAATACATAACCAGCATCAGTTCCACTAGTCTTAGCTTGAAATATACCTGTTACGTTTTCATCGGCAATACCATCTGTTAATTCTGAAAATTCTTCTGCTTCTAAGACAACTTTCATAGCAGCAGCTTGGTCCTCCTTAGCTTTAGCTTCAATTGGTGCTCTAGTAATATCATAAGCAAAGGCAAGGATTAGACCAGCAATTGCAGTAATTGCAAGCAGAATTCCTCCTAATTTTAAATTTTCTTTCATTATTTTGCACCTCCGAACACACGTGGATTCGTCCATTTATCAATCATTGGAACTAATAAGTTCATTATTAAGATTGAGTAAGAAACACCTTCTGCATAACCACCGTATAAACGAATTAATGATGTTAATAAACCACAACCAACACCAAATATGATTTGACCTTTTCTAGTCATAGGAGATGTAGTATAATCAGTAGCCATGAATATAGCACCAAGCATTAATCCACCTATAAATATTTCATATATTCCATTTCCCTGCATAAATCCATCTCTACCTAATACTGTAGTGATTACAAAAACTGTACCAATATACGTAGCAGGAATGTGCCATGTTATAACTTTTCTATATAATAGATAAGCTCCACCGATAAGTAGGGCAAAAGCAGAAACTTCTCCGATACATCCAGCTAAGTTAGTACCAAGGAATGCATCTAGAGTATCAGGAAGTAATCCACCACCATTACGAAGTATAGCAAGTGGAGTAGCTTTAGTTACACCATCTATAGTCCATTCAGTCATTTGACTTGGATATGCAGCAAGTAAGAATGCTCTTCCAGCAAGGGCTGGGTTCATAATATTTTGACCAAGACCGCCAAAAAAACATTTAACAACAATGATAGCAAATGCACTACCAACAGCAACCATCCAAAGAGGAAGTGTAGGAGGCAAGTTAAAAGCAAGTAGTAATCCAGTAATAACTGCACTTAAATCTTTTAATGAATTTGGTCTTTTAGTTATTTTATTAAATAAGTATTCGCTTAGCATTGCAGAAACAATAGCTGTTATCATAACTAAGGCTGCTTCTTTCCCAAAGAAATAAATACCTGCTAAAGTAGCTGGTACTAAAGCGATTAGTACATCTCTCATTACAGTTGATACTGTTTCCTTAGATTTGATATGTGGCGATACTGATACGTTATATAAATTTCCAGACATTATGTTCACCTCTACTTTTTCTTTTTATTAGCTATAACTGTTTTTTTACCCTCTTTGCAAGTTTGAGTTAAATTTCTCTTAGCAGGGCAAGAATAGCTACAAGCACCACATTCAATGCAGTTAAGTCCACCAAACTTTTCAAAGTTCTCATAATCGCCTCTTACAACTTGAGCATTAAGTTTATTTGGAAGCAAGAACATTGGACATGCATTAACACATTTCCCACATCTGATACAGTTTGATTCAACAGTAGGCACAGCTTCTGATTTTGTTAAGCAAAGTATGCCAGAAGTACCTTTTATTGCAGGAATGTCTAAAGTAAATAGTGCAGTTCCCATCATTGGACCACCGCTAAGAACTTTAACAGGCTCTTCGTTAAATCCATCACAATAATCAACAAGTTCTCTCAAGCTTGTACCAAATTTAACTCTTAGGTTTTTTGGAGTTTTTATTGCACCTCCAGTAACAGTAACTATTCTTTCAGTAAGAGGTTTACCAAAAATAACTGCTTCTCTTATAGCAAAAATAGTAGCTACGTTTTGAACTATGCAACCAGCATCTGCAGGTAGTTTTCCAGTTGGAACTTCTCTTTTAGTAACAGAATAGATTAACTGTTTTTCTGCACCTTGTGGATACTTAGTTTTAAGTTCTGCTATTTCAACATTTTTAATAGGTTCTACAACTGCTTTCATTATTGTTATAGCATCACTTTTGTTGTTCTCAATACCTAAGAAGATTTTTACTTCAGGAAACATTTGAGAAAGGATTTCTAAACCTTCAGCTACCTCATTAGAATATTGTAGCATTAACTGATGGTCACAAGTTAAGTAAGGTTCGCATTCAGCTGCATTGATAACAATAGTATCAATATTGCATTCTTTTGGTGGATTTAGCTTAACATGAGTTGGAAAGCATGCACCTCCAAGACCTACAATACCAGCTTCTTGAATTATCTCCAATAGCTCATTTTTAGATAAATTCTTATAATTTTCGTGTGGTGTATAGGCTATTTCTTCATAGATATTATCGTTTTCAATAATAACGCTCATAACCTTTGAACCACTTGACGTAAGCATAGGTGTTACATTTTTAACTATTCCAGATACACTAGAATAGATATTAGATGAAACAAACGATGTGCTTGCACCAATTTTTTGTCCAACTACAACTTTATCTCCCTTTTTTACAATAGGTTCACATGGAGCCCCTATATGTTGGCTCATAGGGAACACTAAATCACCCTTTGGAAGATAGGTTTCAATTTCTTTTTTTTCTGAAAAATGTTTTCCGTGAGGCGGATGAATGCCTCGTTTAAAAGTTAATAGTCCCATAATATTCCTCCATTCCTATAGTATAAATTATAAAGACATTGTATTAATGACTCCTATAGTACAAACTTTATTATAACTCGAAAATCTTTATGGTGCAATATATTGAATTGTTTATATGATTTAAGAATAATTAAAACTATAGGGGATAAATTAAAAATTAAATAGAAAATAATGCATACATTGTCTAATATTAAGGTATTACTTACATAAATTTAGATAATATAATTCCATACTCGTAATAAATTACAAATTTTAAGGAATATTATAGTGAGGAAAAATAAATATAAATTTATTGCATTAAAATTTTTGGATAAAATATTATTGCATTAATTTTTATAGTATGCTAAAATTGAGTAAGCAAATGTTTATAAAATAAGCAAATATTAAGAGGAGAAAATGATGACAAATAGAGAAGAAGAAATATTAAATCTTATAAAGGATAACCCCTTAATATCTCAAAATGAAATAGCAGATATTCTTAAGATTACTAGGTCATCTGTAGGAGTACATATAGGAAACCTTATAAAAAAAGGATACATCTCAGGTAGAGGATATGTAATGAGTAAAGAAAATTTTGCGTCTATAATAGGAGGAACTAATATAGATATAGTAGGATTTTCTAATGATGAGTTAAGACTTAATGATTCTAACCCTGGAAATATAAAATTTTCTTTAGGTGGGGTTGGTAGGAATATAGGTGAAAATTTGTGTAGATTAGAAGTTTCTACAAAACTAATTTCTGTTATTGGTAATGATATTTATGGTCGTAAGATTATAGATGAAGGCAGAGAAATTGGTTTAGATTTAGAACATAGCCTTAAATTAGATGGAGAATCTACATCTGTATATATGTCTGTTCTTGATTATTCTGGAGATATGAAGGTAGCAATTTCATCCATGGATATCTATGATAAGATGACAATAGAATTTATTAAAACTAAAAAATCAGTAATTGAAAGTTCTAGAATATGTATTATAGACACTAATATTCCTAAGGAAGTAATAGAGTATGTAGTTAATAACTTTAAAAATACAAAATTTTTCTTAGATACAGTATCATCATCTAAGGCAGTTAAGGTGAAGGACATCATTCATAAGTTTCATACAATAAAACCTAACAAAATTGAAGCTGAGATTTTATCTGGAATGAAAATTAGTACTATGCATGAGGTAGAAAAAGTTAGTGATTACTTTTTAAACTTAGGTGTAAAAAATGTATTTATAAGTCTAGGTGAAGAAGGAGTATATTATAATGATGGTATAAGTAAAGGATTATTTACTCCACCCAAAGTTAAAGTTGTTAATGCTAATGGTGCAGGGGATGCTTTTGTTGCTGGATTAGTATACTCAAGTATGAATAATTTTGATTTAATACATACTTTGAAGGTTGCTTCAGCTTGTTCTTCACTGGCAATTACTCATAAAGATACTATTAATCCAAATATGTCTTTGGAAAATATAAATAAAAAATTGGAGGAGATTAAATAATGTTAGAAAAATATTTAGATATAAACCCAGAGGTAAAAGCAGCATTAATTGAAGGAAAGCCAGTAGTTGCTTTAGAATCAACTATAATATCTCATGGAATGCCTTATCCTAAAAATGTAGAAACTGCATTAAAAGTGGAAAGCATAATTAGAGAAAATGGAGCAATCCCAGCAACTATAGCTATTCTTGAAGGGAAATTAAAAGTTGGATTAACAACTGAAGAAGTTGAATTTTTAGGAAAAACTCCTGGAGTAATAAAAACTAGCAGAAGGGATATACCTTTTATAGTTGCTAATAAACTAAATGGAGCTACTACAGTTGCATCTACAATGATTATTGCAGCACTTGCTGGAATTAAGGTATTTGCTACAGGTGGAATTGGAGGAGTTCATAGAGGTGCTGCACAGACTATGGATATATCATCTGACCTTGAAGAATTAGCTATGACTGACGTAGCTGTAGTATGTGCTGGATGTAAATCTATTCTTGATATAGGGTTAACTCGTGAATACCTAGAAACTAAGGGAGTACCTGTAGTAGGATTCCAAACAGAAGAATTACCGGCATTCTATACAAGAAAATCTGGATTTAAAGTAGACTATAAAGTGGATAGTGAAGAAATCCTTGCAAAAGCATTAAAGGCTAAATGGGATTTAGGTTTAGAGGGTGGTATGGTTGTTGCAAACCCAATACCAGAAGAATTTGAAATGGATTATGATACAATTAATAATGCAATAGAAACAGCTGTTAAGGAAGCGGAAGAGAAAGGAATAGTAGGAAAAGAGAGTACACCATTCTTGCTTTCTAAGGTTAAAGAGATTACAGGTGGATCAAGTTTAGAATCTAACATTCAATTAGTATTTAATAATGCTAAGGTTGGAGCAAAACTAGCAGTAGAACTATCTAAACTATAATAGCATTTTAAACGATATATAACTAGATAAGTTTTAATTTCAGGTAAAACTTATCTAGTATATAACATGTAATATTACCTATATAAAATATAAAAAGGTATGAAACCTAAAAATTTAAAATGGTTTCATGCCTTTTTATATATAAAAGTACAAGTATTCTAATGATACACCAATAATTAGCATTAAAATAAAAACCTAAGGAAATACCCCTAGGTTTCAAAGAATATTGTACATAGATTAGCTTGTTTTACCATATATTACATTAAGAATGTCATCAGTATATAGAGTTTCTTTTAAAAGTAATTCTTCAGATAGCTTAACTAATAAATCTAAATTATTATTTAAGGTGTTTTTAACTTCTTCATACAATTCATCCAGTACAGATTTACACTCTTCTAGTACTACTGTAGTATAATAATCAGTAGGTATTCCTTGCATTTCTGAAAGTCTTAAAAGACCTAGAGATTTTCCCATACCATATTCACATACCATATTATTAACTATATTGGTAGTTTTCTTTAAATCATTGAAGGCTCCAGTAGTTATTTTTTCTTCGCCAAAGATAATTTCTTCCGCAGCTCTTCCACCCAATAAAACCATGATTTTTCTTTTTAAATAATCTAGATTATGGTAGGTGTTATCTTCACCTATAGTCAAAGTGTAACCACCTGCACCCTTAGAGGTAGGGATTATAGTTATTTTAGAGATTTTTTCTTCTGGAACCTTTAAGTGGGAAATCAATGCATGTCCAACTTCATGGTATGCAGTAATTTTCATATCTTCTTCTTTAAGAGCATCTTTATCTAATTTTTCATGACCAGCAACTACTATTGAAAAGGCTTTATCCATATGTTCACCAGTGATATATGGAGCATTTTCTTTGCATGCAATTATAGCAGCTTCATTTACTAAATTTTCTAATTTAGCACCAGAAAAATAGGCTGTATTATGTGCGATATCTCTTATGTTCATATCACTTACTGGTTTATTTTTAAAGTGAAGATTTAATATTTTTTCTCTTGCATTAATATCTGGAAGAGATACCTCTATATGCCTATCGAATCTACCAGGTCTTAAAAGAGCTTCATCTAATATATCAAGTCTATTAGTAGCTGCTATAACTACAATGCCTTCACTTTCTTTAAATCCCGACATCTCAGTTAGAAGAGCATTTAAGGTTTGATCCTTTTCATCAGAATTACCAGATTTATTAGAACTACGCTTTTTACCTATAGCATCGATTTCATCAATAAAAATAACAGCTTTACCATGAGTCGTAGCTTTCTTGAATAAATTTCTAATTCTACTTGCACCTACTCCAACATACATCTGAACAAAGTCTGAACCTGATACAGCATAGAAATGAACATTAGCTTCACCAGCTATAGCTTTTGCTAATAGAGTTTTCCCAGTTCCGGGATCTCCATAAAGAATTACACCTTTAGGCATTCTTGCGCCGTAAGAAGCATATTTTTCTGGATTTTTAAGAAAATCTACTATATCCTTTAAACTTTCTTTAGCCTCATCATTACCGGCTACAGAGTTAAAGCTAAATTTATCCTTAGAAACACTTTGTCCATCAATTGTAGTAATAGAAGTCATTGTTCCACCAGAACTATTCCTTTTTATAGTCATAAATATAGTAGTTACAGCAGAAAGACTGAGGAATATAACTGCTATACGTTGATTTGTTGGTAAAGTGGAAGAACTTTGAACTGTAATACCTTCTTTTAAAAGAGTTTCTTTAAGAGTATTACTATTAGGATTATCTGTAGAATATTTATTTCCCAATTTATCTATAACAGTAATTTTAGGTGTTTGAGACAGGGATACTTTAGATATATTATTACTTTCTAAATCCAGTAAAAAATCTGAATATGTTTTATAGGGGATTGTAGCTGCACCTATATTTAATAAAATTAAAGCTACAATTGATAATACTAAAATACTTAAAGGAATAATGATTAAATTCTTTTTAATGTTATCTATCAATAATCTTACCTCCTTAAAATTTGTATATATTTTCTTATAAAATAGAATTTGATATATACAATATAAAATGATTAAAGAATAATGTTTTATCTATAAAAAGATTGTTTCATGCTGTAATTAGTATTATACAAAATTTAAAACTAAAGTCCACAAATTAACCTAAGATTTGTAAATGTAAGTTATGGTAGAATTGTAAAGAGAAGAGGTAGAATATGTAATAATAAAATATACCTAGCTACATATCAATGTAACTAGGTATATTCTAAATAAGGAATGCCCCCTAATAATATTCTGTTATATTTTACTTATTTACATAAATTAAAGTTGATTTTTAACTACTTTACCATCAATCATTACAAGTTTAACAGTATTTCTAAGATCAAAAGGATGTCCATTATATATTATAATGTCTGCATCTTTTCCTATTTCAATACTACCAACTCTATGATCTGCATTTATTGCACGAGCTGGATTTATGGTAATAGATCTTAAAGCCTCTTCTTCATCCATTCCTTCTCTAGCAGCAAGGGCAGCACATAGAGATATATATTGAAGTGGAATTACGGGGTGATCTGTCATAATGGAAACTTTTATTCCAGCTTTGTTTAAAATCATAGGAGTTTTAAATGTTAAATTTTTCAGTTCCACTTTACTTCTATCAGATAAGCTTGGACCTATAATTATAGATTTTATATGTTCATCTTTAAGGCTTTCGGTTATTAAATGTCCTTCAGTACAATGTTCCAAAGAAAGCTCTAAATCAAATTCTTTAGCTATTCTAATAGCAGTAAGAATATCATCAGCTCTATGAGCATGAGATTTCAATGGAATTTCCTTTCTAATGACCTTTGCTAAGGCTTCTAACTTCATGTCAAAGTCTGGAGCTTTATCACTACCATTTTTGAAGGCTTCTTGTTTTTCTACATAATTTTTAGCTTTTATTAAATTTTCACGAAGGATAGCTGCAGTAGCCATTCTAGTACTTGGAGTAACTTTTTTACCACTATAAACTCGCTTAGGGTTTTCTCCAAAGGCAGATTTCATAGCAGTACACTCATTAATAACCATATCATCTATAGTTTTTCCATAAGTTTTCATAGTTGCAAAGGTTCCACCTATTACATTAGCACTTTTAAACATAGTGCTTATATACATGGTGATTGAAGGGGAGAGATGAAAAATGAGTAAACAAACTAAAAATGATATGGGATTTACAACTATTTATACTAAAGTTATAGCAGACCAACAATTAAGTACCACAGACAAAGCTGTATTCATGGCTTTAAGCACTTTCTGTTATAACGGTAAAGATACTTGTTTCCCAAGCTATAAGACCTTAGGAACTATGTTGAAACTATCTACACGTACTATTGCTAGAAGTATTAAAAAACTTAAAGAAGTCGGTTATGTAAAAGTAGAAAGAAACTTAGGTTATGTTAATTTATATACCCTTTTTAAGCCAATTATCGAAAGTGGGGTGACTAAAGTAAAAGAAACTATTACTAGAGTTAAAAGCAATTACAATAAAAAGAAAAATAAATTCCATAGCTATCAACAACGAGATTATAATATGGAAGAATTAGAGAAGAAACTTCTCGGATGGACATAAAAAGAGAGCCTTATTCTACCGCAAATAGATAAGACTCATGAACTAAATAGAATAAATTAATTGTTAAATCTATTATAGCATTTTTAAAAATAAATATGCTATAGGTTTATTTGTCATGTTTAAAATTTAAAAAGTTACTTCCATTATATAGGGTTATATTTTGTTATTACAATATCATGAAATAAATGGTATTGTAATAAGAGAGTGTAACCTATTTTTTCTTTTTTAAATAGGATGTGTGAACTATATGTCATATCCCCAAGACATTAATATTCTAGGCAGATATGACAAGCTTGTAACCCTAATAATTAATATATTAATAATTAAAAACTAAGAAGTTATAGCCATAGTTAAAAGATAAGTAAAGTAATAAAAGAAATTAAATAAGATGGTATGATAAATTTATACTATAAAAAATAACGCATAGGATTAATTAATCCTATGCGTTATTTTTTATAGTATGTTTTTCTTTTTCATAGTTTTAAAGGCACTTATAATTGAATATTTAATTATGAAAAACATAGCTATGAATAAAATAATATACCATATAGTAAAATCAAATATTTGTGAAATTGTGATTAATATATCACTCATAGTAACTATCACCTATCTTTCTAGTTATTTTTAGTTAATGTCATAGTATACGTACTTTTATATACTTCAAGCTTACAAGTATACCCACTGGTTTTACCAAAATCACCAATACCTGTTTTTTGAGTAGCACTAGCAGTAGCTAATGCTGGTCTTGAACCACTTTGTGTAGAATGTATTATTTTTGGCTCACCATAGTCCCAAGAACCAAGTCCCCAACCACTAGTATCATAAACGTTATCTATTCTTGAATTAGACCGATTATATAAACCAAATGTACAATAAAAGCCAACTTTACTTACAGTACCATATTTTGCTTGTATATATTCATCTACATATAATGTCGCATAATTACTACGTTCTATATAGTCAGTTTGATAGCCTTTGTTTATTTTAGAATCCTGTAATGATACCCTAGTATTTATTGTGGGTATTGATTCTACTTTTATATATGAGCCATCTTCGAATGTATAAGTCTTTTCTCTAGCAACTCTTTTATTACTCTTTTCAAACATAAAATAGTCTTTTGGAATTTTAGAAATCTTATCAGGATTTTCAGCATCCAACATTTCACCATTTTTTATTTTATTAATAAGTTTTTCTATGGTTGCTAATTCTACTCCATCTTTTGCAAACTCTTCACGTAAAACTGTTTCTTCTTCGGAAGTAATGTAGGATTGTGCTTCAGCATAACTATTAGTAACTACTGGAGTTTCAGCATAGGCAGTTAATGATGAATAAGATGTTATTGATACACCTAGACATAATAGTAATGCACTAATTTTTAAAAATCTTTTTTTCATGAAAAATCCCCCCAATATCTTAATAATTTAAAAGCGAATAAAAATATATTTACTTTTATGTATATATTATACACATGAAGAAACTTTTTTTCAAGCAAATTGTTTCGTTTCATAATAATACAACGTATAAGAAGGAGAATGAAAATGGAGCAAATAACAAAAATATCAATTAATACTCTAAAGGTTCATCCAAGAAATACTGAATTTTTTGATGATATTGAAGGAGAGCAATACATAAAATTTAAAAAATCAATAGAAGAAGATGGGATATTAACACCTCTCATAGTAAGTCCAGACATGACAATAATAAGTGGTCATCAAAGATATCAAGCAAGTAAGGATTTAGGTATTAAATTAATACCAGTAATCATTAAAGAAGATTTAATTGACGAAGATGAAAAGCTTAAAAAACTTCTTGCAACAAACTTTGGGAGATTAAAGAACGACCCAGTTAAACAAGGGAGAGTGTTTGGTGAGTATGAGAAATTGTGTGGAGTAAGACAGGGAAGTGCAGGAAATTCCCAAGGTCAAATTGACCGTCGAACACAATCTGATATTGCAAAAGAGCTAGGGGTAAGTGTAGAAACTTTAAAAAGATTGAAAAGATTAAATTCACTATCACCCGACCTACAAGAATTAATAAGTGATGGTACAGTAAAGTACACTACAGCACTCTCTGTATGGTCTAAATTAAGCCAAGAAGAACAATCTAAACTTATAGAAGATTTAGGTCGTGATAAAATAAAAACTCTTACACAAAAGGCTACAGAAGAATTATTGAATAGGTACTTAAAACAAGCTAAAGGGAGAGAAATCTCTCTTTTTTTACGCTCATAGATGAGATTTATATAATTAAAATTATACCTTTAAAATTGTACTGTATTAAGAGGTATATATTGGGGGTTGGAAGCATTGAAAATATGCAGTTTTAAAAGCCAAATAAGTAATAGAGAAATAGGAGGATTGAATAAAGGAATTATCTTAATTATAGTCCTTTTTATTTTTGAAATATTTAATTGTTAATGCATATATTTATATATTTTACATATCCTATTTGCGTAGGAGGAGATTAAATGAATAAAAGTATAAAAGTTGTATTAAACAAATGCTTAAATAGAGATATGAAAGAGGTGAAAAAAACAATAGGTGACATGCAATATAAATATGGTAAAGCATATAATATAATTACTAATTATTTGTATTTATGGGATACCAATATCATGAATTTAAAGAATTTATATGATACGAAAATAACAGAAAAAGATATTTTAGGTAAATCGAAAAGTGCTTGGATAGAAAATAGAATGAATGAAATTATTGATGGAGCATTGAGTAGTAATGTAGCACAAGCAAGACAAGATGTAATGAATAAATATAATAAATCTAAAAAGGATGGTTTATTAAAAGGCAAGGTTACCTTGCCAACATATAAACTTGACAGTAAAATCATTATTCACAATGTAGCATATAAATTAAGGAATCAAGATGGTTATTTTATAGAAATAGGACTTTTTAACAAGGATAAACAAAAGGAATTAGATGTTAAAAGAATAGATTTCCAAATTGATAAACTTGATAATAATAAAAAGGCTACAATAAACAAAATATTAAGCGGAGAGTATAAACAAGGTTCTGCACAATTAAGCATATCCAAAAAAGATAAAATAGAGTTAATTATATCTTATAGCTTTGAACCGCAAGTAAAAGAGTTGAATAAAGATAGAATTCTAGGAATTGATTTGGGAATTGTAAAAGTTGCAACAATGAGTATATGGGATAATAATAAAATTAATGAATATGGCGTAAAAGGTGATTGGGAGTGGTTTAGTTGGAAGGCGAATGTGATTGATGGTGAAGAATTGATTAAATTTAGACAAAAACAATTCAACATTAAAAGAAAGAGACAGGTAAACAAGAAATATGCAGGGGAAGGAAGAATAGGTCATGGATATAATACAAGAGTTAAAGGTGTAAATGATAGTTATGTAAGCAACTTTGTAGACACATACAACCACAAGATAAGTAAATATATAGTTAACTTTGCAGTAAAAAATGATTGTGGAGTAATCCAAATGGAAAATTTGAGTGGAGCAACTTCAAATGTACATGAAAAATTTTTAAAAGAGTGGAGTTATTACGATTTACAAGAAAAAATAACATGCAAAGCACAAGAACAAGGAATAGAGGTTATTAGAGTAAATCCTATGTATACATCTAAAAGATGTAGCAATTGTGGATGTATTCACGAAGATAATAGAAATTGTAAAGAGAATCAAGAAAAATTTGAATGTGCAATTTGTAATCATAGGGAAAATGCAGATGTAAATGCTAGTAAGAATATATCTATTCCAAATATTGATATAATAATTAAAGAAACAGAAGTAGTAAAATGTAGTTAAAAAATAATAGAGGTTGATTTGCCAACCTAAATCGAGAAGTGAATGCATAAAATATATTGATATTACTATATTTAAAGGTATTTAACACTCGATAATCCACCACAAGTATTTTACTTGGTAAAGGTTAGTAGGGGAGTTGCTAAAAAGCATTGGTTCTACTGCGGTATATCTCATTTTTAATATTTAAATGTATTTTAAAAATTAGGTATTTTGCTAACGTTATAATATAACAGGAGATATATTTAAATTCATCTATTATTAATTTATCCTTAATTATTAATTGTTATAATATAACAGGAGATATATTTAAATAGAAGTATAGTCATCCAGATGTTAATGCACAGAAGGTTATAATATAACAGGAGATATATTTAAATTCCGTACCCAATGATGATGAATGTGTATTAAATGCGTTATAATATAACAGGAGATATATTTAAATCAAGAGTGTATAATTGAAACTTATGGATACTCTAAGGTTATAATATAACAGGAGATATATTTAAATTAAGTTGAGGATATAAATTTGTATCCGTAGGTTTGTTATAATATAACATGGGATATGCTTAAATAATGTAAGAAAACCATAAAATATATAATGGTATAAACTACGTGAATACTAGTATAGAAATGATTAAGAGAGCTTAACGGCTCTCTTTTTTTATTGAAAAGAAAAGAACGTACTATTTAGTACAGCCTTAATCCTCATCTACATATTCTACTTTAGGTATAAAATGTGATAATAACTTTATATATAATATACATCAGTTCGAGCTATTTCTATCATAGATTGATAATAACCAATTACATATTTTGCATATACTTCTTTTAGCTTATCATACAAGTGTTTACCAGCAGGAAATTCAGTCCAATATTTATTATCATCAATATTATATGTTAACTCTTGATTAAGTGCATCACGCATAATTATCAATAACTCTTTTTCAAATTTCATACTATCTATTCTTCGGTCTGCTAATAAATCATCGATAAGAATAATAACATTACTATCTCGTAAATCTTCATCCATTAGATTTAGAACATAACAGCTTAATGCGGTAAAGCAACCTTGATTAACTATATCTACAATACGTTGCAAATCAGGGCTTTTGAGTCTTTCTTCAACAATCTCACACATAATATATTTATCATAATCAACATGCTCAAAATCGATATTATGTACAATACCCCAGTTAGATGCTATATCATTATACATCCAAAAAATTTCTTTACTTGTATCTACGCATTCATAAAAGTTTTCATCTACTATTTGAAATGGCACTCTACTCACAAGAAATCCCCCTCTACATTATAGTTAACATATAAAATTTCATATATTAATCTTTCTTAATCCACTTTATATCATATCCTATTATATTAGCTATCTCTAAAATTTCACTATATTTTAAACTTTCTTTTCTTATCTTATTACTAAGATTCTGCATAGTGTATTCACTACCATTTCTTTTATTAAGTTCTTCAGCAATTCGAGTGATGCTCCACCCACTAGAAACAATATAACCTTTAATTTCTTCTTTCAATCCCAATTAAATCACCTCCATATATATAATATACAATATGATTTAATTATGTGCAAATGAATTTAAAAATAAACCTATAAATTTAAAAATAAGTGTTGACATATTAAACTAATAGGTTTAATATTAAATTATGGATATGATAATTAAATAGAATAATTTAAAAAACAAGGGGATGGGGAAATGATTATTAACTTAAATGATTTTAAAAAAAGAAACTACTAGCAGAAATGAACAGGGATAGAGAAGCATTGGATAAACTGCTAGAAGATTTAGCAGAGCAAACAAATGATGAAATGGAAGAATTGTACCGAGACTATTACAAAAATGATGATGGGATATATTAAATAAAAATAGGGGGAATAGAAAAATGAGTATTATAAAAAAATTTGAGGAAATTAAAGAAATTATAGATTGTTTCTTAGTAAATATTTTAGAGAATGAGGACAACTTAGTATTAGATAACCAAGAGGAAGATGAGGTTGTAGTATTTAACACTAATATTAACTGGTATTGGAGCAATAGAGACAACTTAGAAATACATATATGGGATGGACAAAATAAAATATTATTACCAGTTACAGAAGTTGCAGAAGATGAGGATAGTTTTGATAGAATTTATGTAGGTAATTTACTTTTAACAGTAATGTAGAGTTTAAGATTTTAGAATATGCTCTTTGAAAATTAAATAGTGCGGTGTTATAAAATATGTTATAATATGGATGAAATATATATAAGATAATGGGGTAATTGGAGGAAAAAGTTATTATGGTTGATAATAATATGAATTCTTATAATTTAATTAATGGAAATCAACTTGCTGAACAGGCTAAGAAAGCTTCGGTTCAATATCAAGGTATTAGTGAAAAAATGGCTAATGCATTAGAAGAAAATATTAAGCATTATAAAAAATTACCAGAACAAATTTCTCATATGTGTAAGTACTGGAAGGATACTACAGAGAACCTATTAATAGAAATAGAAAAATTACTATACGAAATCTCACATAAAAAAGGAAGAAATACGTTTTTAGTTATTTCTTTTTTAGAGAGTAATCCTAAGTTTTTAAATCCATTTATAAGTGACGGTGTGTGTCCTCCTATATTCTATATTTTGAAGGGCATGAAAGTAAATGATGCAATAAATTATGATAATAAATATAGAGATGCAATATGTATTGATAACTTACTAAGTGATAGTAATCTAAAAAAATATTATGTTGAAAGTATGAATGAGTGGGTAGATGACGAGACAGAGTTACATATTAAAGAGTTTATAAAAGAAATTCAAGCAAACTTTGAAAATGAGTGTTTATATGCAACTACTTTAAATTTATTTACATTAATAGAATATAAAATTAGAAAATCTGCAGAAGCAACAGGAAATAGCATAGGAGATAATGAAATAACTAGAAAGATTATAGAAACTTTAAAAAATAATTGTTTCAATAAGGGAGAAGATTCTCAGTTTGATAGATTGTTTGTTACATTTTTTAATAATAAGAGTGAATATTATATATACAAAAGCACTTTAAAAGACCCAACATTTATAACCAGACACATATTACATGGGGAAAGATTAGATTTGATAAATAAAAAAAGCATGATGAGTTTAGTGTTTCTTACAGATTGTCTATATAAAATGCTTATTGATTATCAAATTTGATATTATAGTCATTAATACTGTATGATTCGAAAATGAATTTATGATATTTGTTATTTTCATGAATTGTGAAATGAAAACATTAGGAGGATAATAAAGATGGCTAATTGTAATAAACCCAAATATTATGAATGCTATGCGAAGATTGTACTTGAAGAACTATATCCGAAAGAATTTGTAAATCTTAAAATGGAAGATAAGCCAGATTTACAAATGGAAGATGGAGAATACGGAATAGAAGTTACTAATTCAGTAGATAAGAAACAATTGGAGGCAGAGAGGCTATATACAAAAATTTCAAATAATACGGCTCGTAATAAAAAGGGAGCATTGGAAGAGATAAGGAAGTGTGGATGTAAGTTAGAGAATGGTATTCTGAGTTCATCTGGTACAGATTCATTTAATTTTATATTATCAGCTTTTGATGATAAATTAAATAAATTGAACAAAGACTATATATGTTTTGAGAGGAACTGCTTATTTATTTTTTCAGATATTTCTGCAGATGATAGAATGATAATGGAAGCTATTCAAGATATGCAACAAAGGCAAATAAATATGGAAAGGCAATTTAATGAGGTTTTTGTCTTAGTTCCAGGATATTCTTATCGTTTGAATTTAGATATAGGTAGTTATGAAAGATATCCAATTGAATCTGAACGTCAAACAGCTTACAATAACAAGACTGTGAACTTGTTAAAACATATGAGAAAACATTAAGTTAGTTGAATATAGTAGACTTTTAGATACCGTACTATTCAGATATGGATATGCGGTATTTTTGTTTAATCAAGAGGTAATAAATACCTAAAATAAAATCCAAATTTTAACACAATTAAAAAAGAGCAGTTAAATAACTACTCATGAATAACGTAATTTGACGAACGAAAATAATACCATATATTTTAAAATTATGGTAAACTAGGAATAGACACACAAAATACGTATTAATACAATTCTATTTAAAAATTTAAATAACTGATTAACACGGATATTTTATAGAAAAAAATTTTTTCTTGTAAACAACCTTTATATTTAACTGATAGTTATATAATACAGTATTTTTACAGGAGTGTCAACAGAATTTAATTATATAACCTTAAGAAAATTTAATGAGTGATTGCAAGGGTTTGAGACTGTGGAAATAATTGTATTTATTACCTTGAGAGAAATAATAATAGGTTGATTTTGTACCTTCGTAAAAAAGGGTACAAGCATGAGTCTATTATAGATTTAAATTTAAGGGTGGTGACCTGCACTAGAAGGAGAATGTGGTATGAAAAATTCTGAGATTATTAACGAACTAAAAGAAAGAGAGTATAACCGAGAAATGGAAATTCTACAGAAAGTTGAAAGTGTTAACAAATTGGATGAATACACAGAGATATTATGCAGTATAGGAAAAACTGAAAGACTTAGTGATGCATTTTGGGATGAAGAAAATAGGAGATACAATTTTTTACTTGATAACGAAATAATAAACAGTGATGAAAATGTAAAGGATGAAACTATAAGAATGACTTTAAACTTATTAAGAAGTTAGTAACAAAACTAAGTACATAATTTATGAGGTTATTAAAACAGTACAGAGATGCTGATATATCTTTATTAAATTTTACCTTAAATGAGATAAGAAAGGATGTGAGGATATGGAAACTATTGAAATTGTGAATATTAAACAAGTTAGTATGTACATAAAACATAATGTAAAACCATTAGATATTTATTATGGAAGAGATAGGTTAGTATTTTTATTTAATAAGGAAGATACTAGAGAAGTTTATGATAAGTGGTGTAAATATGAATTAAATTAGAAAGGTTGTGAATGAGGTTTGAATAAAGAAGGATTAACGTTGACACAGGCAATGGATGAATTTAATAAAAAGTTTGCTCTTGATACATTAAATATAATAAATGCTCCTGCGGGAAGCGGAAAAACATATTACATATTTAATAAGTTTTTAGAAAATACATATAGATACATAAACTATGGAAGTAAAAAACAATACATAAATGAACTTAATAAAATTTTATACATATGTGATACAACAATGCTTAAATCTAGCGTTTTGAAAGAGACAGAAAACAAAGGTATTACTAAAATACTAGAAAAAGGTGACTTGAAAAGAGCCATGAAAGAGAATACGTTTGAAGATATGTTGGAGGGGAATGTAGGACATATAATAGTTATTACTTATGCATCCATGTCATTTTTATTAAAAAGTAAAGCTTGTAAATCTATAATAAATAGATACTTTGAATGTATCATAATGGATGAAATACACAATCTATTTAAGTATGCAAATAGATTTGACAATGAGGAAAATAAAACCTATGAAACCATAATAAATTATTTGCCTACATTGGCACAGAATTCATTAATGATAGGCATTAGTGCAACTCCTAATAAAGTTTATCAGGGGTTACAAATGAGGGAATTATGCGTAAGTTATACAACTTTATTTTCTTCAAAGGAAGTAAAATCAATTAAAAGATATACAAATAAATATATTTTTAGATTTAACCATGCAATAAATCAAGTTAAATGGCTAGGAACTATTAGAGAAGAATTGTTAAAAAAGAGCTATAAAATATTAATTTACACTAATACAGTATCTTGCTGTAAAAAATATAAAAAGATGCTTAACAATTATGGATACAATGCAGAGTGGCTATGTTCTGTTAATAATACTATAACAGATGTAGAAACTGGTGAGATTAAAAAGAGAATGAGTAAGAAGCAAATACAATTAAAAGACAAGCTTTTAGACGATGGTATATTGCCAGATGACATAGATGTTTTAATAATTAATGGAGCATATGAAACTGGATGGAATTTAAGAGATGAAAAAGTACAAGTTGTAATTATAGATAGTCTTGAACAAGATACTCAAATACAAGCAAGAAATAGAGTTAGAAACAATATAGAATATTTAAGAATTAAAGTGGCAACTGATTCGAATGGTGAAATTTTAGAATATGACCAATATAAAAATACATACCCAACGGGTGAATGTGTAAGTCAGATTATTCTCGCAAGTTGCATAGAAGATAAGTATATAGGAGTGAAATTATCATCTAAAGATAAAAGATATTTAGTTGAAAAATATGCAATACAATGGTCAGATAAAAAATATATTAATTGGAATACATTTAAAAAAGATTTAGATAAATGTGGATTTATTGTTAAAACAACTAAAAAAGATGGTACTTATATTTATAAGAAAAATAAAGTTCCAACTATTAACAAAGAGGAAGGTGTAAAGAGAATGAATAATGAAGAAAAGTTAATACATTGGATAGAAAATGATTGGGATAAAAAGCGAAGAGCTATAGAGGATATTAGGGATATTTTAGATATAGGTTCACGTTCATTCAGCAGAATTATAAACAATGTTAAATTTCTAGAGTTTCTAAAAGATAATAGATTAAAAATATCTACTATCAAAGATGGAAAAGTTAAATATCTATATAAATATTAGTACCTTTTTAGGCTTTAAGGTTAGTCATATCAACGGTTTACAAGAATTTAGTAGACACAATGGTGCAAAAATAGGAAGTCTATTATATATAGAGATGCTATAAATGCACCTTAATGTCTAGTAAATTTCTCTAAAGCTAGTAATACCAATGGTTTGAGGGCTAAAAAGGTATAAAAAGAAAGTGAATTGTATTATCACCAAGGGGTTTGGGGTGTAGGGGTGAATTTAACAATGTGACCGAGTTCCGAGGGAGCGTTTTAAAGAGGGGAAACCCCAACTATATAGTGTCCTGTAAGGATATTAAATAACAGTCTTTACTTGTTCGTTCTTTTACCTTTTGTATAACCATCCTAGAGGAAAAGTTTCGGTAAACCTCAACTATAATTCCTCTAGCCTAGCCGACAAAAGGTAAGCCACGAAGACAAACCCAAAACGGCTCAATACAATTTACTTACTATTATAACCCCTACAAATGGCTTATATAGGTGGCATAAATAGACTACCATTCAATCTTATTAGAAAAGTGAGTAAATGTATTATAAACATAAAAAGAATGGATTGTAGAGCTTATAACCGAACTAAACTTCGGAAATAAAATATTAATAACGTGTAGCTAGGAGTGACACGTTTGTGAGTATGAGCAACACGTTGTCGGAAAACACGACAGGTAAAATTAGTAACCGAATTAGTTCGGTAGCTAACTCAAGGATGAAATATCCATAAGAATACAGGTCGTTTGAAACGTCCTCAAATAAAAATAACATTTTAATAGAAGGGAGGTTAGATCCAAAATGAAACGTTACATAAAAGTATTCAGAAAAGACATAGCAACAACACTTATAAAAGAAAATTACATATTACTCAGGACAGAACCTAACAGAAATAACATAAACATATCTGTTTTCTTATTTGAGGAATCAGAAGAATTAAAAAGTAGACTTGATGAGCTTATACATAGTAATTAGTACATATTAGAGAGAAATATCAAAAAAATAAAAATTATCGAAGGAGTGTAGAAAGAATGAAAAACATAAAAATAGAAGATTTGAAAGAAGGATTATACATACCAAGTATAGAAGCGTGTTGGCTATATAAGGAAAATAAGGAAAAAGGAAATTATGAAGTCAAAGAGGAGTTTTTAAAAAAATTACTTAGAGGTAAATTAGATTGGTGTTATGAACTAGCAATGTCAAATTTACCAGAGGATATAGAAATTAAAAAAATGGATAATGGTAATCTATATACATTAGATATTATAAATGTAAAATATAAAAAAATATATAAAGGAAAAGATGGAGAGTTGAGTAGTAAGAAGTTAAGAAATTGGAGTTATGCAGAAAGAACCATTAGTATAGACAAAGATATGCTTATTGAATGTAGAAAAATTAAGTCTCTAAGAAAGAATAAAGATTATAGATACAGTACCTCTTTGAATTTTAATAACAATGAAATAGTAAACTGGAAGAGAAGTGGTGGTAAAGCTAGAGTAGGACAAGACTTATTTATTAAAAAGGATATATGTAAAAAGGCACTAGATTGGAGCAGAATGGATTTGCAATATACAGGTAAGGTAGATATAGCAAGTATAAGAGCCTATGAGAGTTTACCTTTAAGTAGCATTATGGAAGAACTTATAGAAATTAATCCAAAGAATATATTAGTTGTAGAAGATTTTGAAAGTGTATTCCCCTGGAAAATGAGTGAAACATGGCTAGAGGGTAAAAAACTTGAAACAGAAACAAGAGAAGTTATGGAATCAAACTCAATTTGGGATGGGGAAGGACTTTTAAGTAAAAAGATATTTGATAAATATGAATGGCTTAAAGAACATGGAGTTGCACTTTTAAGAAATAGATTTTTAAAGTGTGCAGGATTCAATGCAGAACTTGAGGAGTTTTATAGTTGTTTCTGTGATAGAAACGGTTATAATTATGAAACTTATGAGCTTAAGGATATTTTCGGTAACCTAATTAAAGTAAAAGATATAGAACTAATAACAACTCCTAGCAGTATAAAAATTAATAAAAGTAATAAACAATGCGTGGAATGGGAAGATGCTGAAGGTAATAAGCCTTATGAAAAATATGGGGATAAAGCATGGTTATATTATTGGAGAGATAAAGCTGATAATAGATTTGGAATTGCAAAAATAGATAAGCCTAGCCACTTAGAAGATGGGAGATATCAAAGGCTTAGCTATCAGATGAACAACACAATTCCATATAAAAAGGATGAAATGAAACAATTAGTTAAACCAGAAATAGAATATATTAATAGACTTAAAAATGACTTAGAATTTTTTATGGCTGAGGTTAATAGTCCTACAGAAGATAATTATTTAAATCCTACAGAAGATGAAAATGAAGATTTGGAAGTAGATAAAAGTATAGATGTAAATAGTGCATTTGTAGAGTTGGTTAAAAGAAATAATGATTTTCAGCATACTCAGGTATTTAAAGATTATAGAAGGAACTTTATAAATAGTTATATAAACACTTTAAGAAAAGGTAAAGTTAAGATTGAAGGTGATTACTGTATTGCCTGTGGTAATCCATTGGAATTATTGTATTCTACAGTAGGAGAGTTTAATGGTGATAGCCTAAGCCTAAAGAATGATGAATTATACTGTGCTAGATTTGAAGATGGTGATGAAGTTGTTGGATTTAGAAACCCGCATACTAATAGTGGTTCGGTAAGTGTACAAGTTAATAGAAAGATAGATGAACTAGAAACTTATTTCAAATGTACCAACAACATAGTATTTATAAATAGTATAAAATATCCTATTTTATCTACATACTCAGGCATGGACTTTGACATTGATTCCATACTATTAACTAAAGAACCTATTATATTAAATGCTTGTAAGAGAATAAAGAAAGAAACAGATGGAGATGAATTCATAACCCCTATATCTGTTAATAGAATTAAAAATACTGGTGATAATTTAGCGGTTATGAATGGTACAAATATGGCTAAAATAGACCATATAATAAGTCAAAATTATATTGGTGGAGTAGTTAATCTTAGCCAAGAAATAAATAGTCTAATGAATCACTTAATTTATAATAAAAGTTATGATAATGAATATATTAATGAATTGTATAATAGGAGCAGTAAATTAACCTCTATCTCTAATGTCGAAATTGATAAAGCTAAGAAACAGTTTGAGGATTTAGATGTACCTAAGGAATTAGAAAATATGAAAGCTGATTTATCTATGGTTGATGAAAATGAAATAAGAGGTCTTAGAAAAGATATAGAGATATTAAAAGAAGAATTACAAAAATTAAGAAAAGAAATATTAAAAGATAGAAGACAATTAAGAAAGCCAATATTAAAGCAAATAAGAGAAATTAAAGAAGCAAATGGTGATAATATCAAAATCCTAGAATTACAAAATGAGATTGAAGTTATTAATATCTATAGACAAGGTGAAATGATTGATTTTAAAATTCTAATTTCTCAGAAACGTAAACAAATAAGTAAATTAGATAGCAGAAGATTAAAACCAAGATTCTTTAAATATGTGGGAGATAATGAAAGTAAGAAAGCTAAGAATAAAGTTAATAAAAACTATAAGAGAAAACTATATAAAGAAACCATAGAAAAATATGCAATAGAAAAAGGTATTACAATGCAGAAGATTGATAAAAAGGATAAGGAATTAATTAAGCTGCTTAAAGATATGGATAAAAAATATGAAGAATGGAAAGATAGAATATATGTAGAAATGGATACACCTATGGATTGGCTAGAAGCAGAAATTGATACTGTTAATAATAAGAAAAAAGTAGGTACTGTGCAAGTAATACAGTTAATTAAAAAGAGTAAGCATAGTGCAAATGAAAATATCATTAATATGGTTGTAGATTTACTAAAAGATTTAAATGACACTATAAATAGCTATAAGGCAAATGAGGAATTATCTTATAAAGATAGAGGTAAAAATATTAACTATGTAAAAGAAGAAACTATAGATACTTTAAAGAAGATTAAGATAACAAAAGCCGACATGACAGGAATATTAAAGAGATGTCTTAATACTGTTAAGAAAAATGGGAAGGTTAAAAAGAAAAGTGGAATAGAGTCTTTAACCTTAGAAATATTGTTTAGTACATACGGTAAAAAGTTGTTGGATATGTTTGTGAAAGGGGGAGATTCTCAAGAGAAAAAAGTGGCTTAAACATAGTGGTAGTAACGATTTGAGGCACATAGGTCATTATGCTTTAATAGGGAAGAGAGTAGATAGTAAATTGAAATCTTCTCTACTATATAGTAATAGTTATTATAATTATAACTATAATTGTTTGTTGGAACAATGTAAAAAATATCAACTAGGGGAAGGCAAAATCCTTCCTCTTTATAATTTTATTTTTTATTTAACTTAAAACATAATTACCTAACTATATTATATATCATATAAAAGTAAAGTTCAATACTTTTCATAAAAATAGTTTTCGACAAATTAAAGGGAAATGTGAGTTGTTTGTAGAAATGTTAATTTGTGAGAGGTGGTGAGAGAGATGGATAAAATGGAAAAGAATATAGAATACTTAATGAAAGAATATTTACAAACTGATGACAGATTAAAGAGAAATAGTATAATTCCTATATTAGCTTATGAGTTTAATTATTATATGGATTGTCTATCAACAGATTTGATAAGAAATAACCAAAATGATAATGAAATATGTTATAAAGTATTCTTGAATTGGTCAAAATTTAATTTTCAAATAGCAAAAGATTATGATAGAGCTTTAAGTGCTATAGAAAAAGCTATTGAAAATGCAGATAAATCAAATAATAAAATAATAGGTGAACTTTATTATTTAAAGTCTAGATGTTTAACTAAATTAGGAAAATATGAATCAGCCTTAAATTTTATTAATAAGGCTTTTGAATTAGGGTATTGCAGTAAAGAAGAAGCACTTATGGATTTAAATGAAATAAAATTAGGATTAAATATATAAAGATACCTCATGAGGATTCCAATGCAAGGAGTCCTTTTATTGTGCAGATTTTTAAAGATTGTAAATTGCATATATAAACATGTATGTATTATACAGTTTTTAATAACTGTGCTTTTAATAATACACTTGACAGTAGTAACAACCTACTATAAAAAGTTGTAATTGTGCTAGATTGCTCATGAGTTTTTGAAGGGTTTCTCTAAAAAATCCTCACCTTTCAACCGATATTTAAGGCTCTAATGCAGAGTCTTTTATTATATAAAAAAATAAATTAAATGAGAAGAAAGAAGGATGTAAAGAATGGAAAAAGAAGTATTTGTATTAAGTTGTAAAGTAGACGGAAAGACTATTGCAGAAAAAGCCATTAAAGAAATGAACTTAAATGTAAGGATGGAGAAAAATAAAAAGGGGATTGACAATATGCTAATAACTAAAGAAATCGCTGATAATTTATCTTTAGAACTAAGAAGAAAAGTTGATTGGTTAGTTGACAGTGATAATGTAGCTGAATTTCACATTTATTATAATAATAGTAATTATAATTATGATGTTGTTAAAATTAAATTATTAACATGGAGAGATAGAGAGTATTTAGAAATAAAAGAGTACATAGAGCTTATTAAATATGTGTTAAAAAATGAAATGTATACTACTTATAAAGCATCTACGTTAGAGAAGGTAGTTGTAGATATGTTAGAAGAAAATGAAACTGAGGATATATACATATTAAATGGTTTGTTAACAAATGGAGATTTAGAATTTTGTTTAAAAGATATCAAAGAATTTCATGTATACAACGACGAAGAATGTATCATGAGAATTTATAATGAACTAGATGGATGGTATGTAATAGATTTTTATAATGGAACTATTGAGGAAGAATTGAAGTAGAAAGAAGGAATACATATATGTTAACAATGCAAGAATACATAAAAGGAATGGATAAAGATTATTATACGGAGAGTTGGAAAAATATGACTGCAAGGGAGCAACTTGAAAAATATTTGTATTATATATTAAACTTAGATTTTGGAGATGACTTCTTTAAAGTAGAAACTATAGAAGAATGTATTAACAATAATAAAAAAAGTTTAGATAATCCAGAATTTAAAGATATAAAAAATATAATACTAGATACTATTGGAGAATTAGAGAAGTATAATGATAAAGGTTTATTCTGTAAATTTGTTATGGATGTGGATAGTTGTTTACTAGGACAATGCTATGTTGTATTTACAGAAAAATATGAGTATATAAACTATATTAGTGTTATTTAAGAGTGTAAAATTAATTACACTCTTTTATTAATTTAGAAAGAGGTGTAGAAAGAAAGAAAATGAAAAAAAGAAAAAATGAATGGTACGAAAGAAATAAAGATAATCCAGAGTTTAAAGAGAAAAAAAGAAAATACTTTAAGAATTACTATGAAGAAAATAAGGAAAAATGGAAGGAATACAATAATAAGGATGCGTTTATTTGTGTCTATAGGTTAGTTGGTTTAGATGGATTAGAAATACTTAGAGTTGGCAGTACATCAAACTTAAAGACTAGAATAGCCAACTACATGAGTGGTAATGTGATAAATGTTATAAAGTTAAAAGAATGGTTTAGCTTATTAGAGTTAGACCGAATAGAGTACATATTGTGTAGTGACCGAGAAACCGCATACTTAGTCGAATATAATCTTATACAACGTTATAATCCAAAGCTTAATATTGCAGAAAATTTAGACATGGAAAAATGGGATGAAGATGTAGAAGATTTATGGCAGACTTGGGAAGGATTAGATTATTATAAGTGTAAATATAAAGCTATGTGCAATGAGGATTTATAATATTTTTTAATTCTCAATTACTAATGAAAATCAAATAATAAAAAAGAGGTGAAAGAAATGATTAAATTTAAGAGTAATAAAAAGGCAACATTTTTAAAATATTTTGGAGTAGATATAAGACCTATATTAGATAAAGATACTAATACAGTTTTATGGATGGCTAATGAAAATGATACTAAATATGGAGATGTAATAGCAGATTATGTGGATTGCACCAGAGGATATAGAGAAGTGTATTTAGATTATACAAAGTGGCTAGAAACAGAAAGAGAAATTAAGGATTTAATACATAGAGCAAGATTATAGAAAGAGAGGTATAGAAAAATGATAGAGATAATAGTAAACATATTAACTTTTGTGATGTTTATAGCACTAGTATTTATAGAAGCCTGTGGAATACTTGCAGTAGTAAAGCTAGGATTTATTGGAATGGAATATATAGATAAAATAACAGATAAATTAAAAAAGAAAGTAAGAGGATAAAAAAATGAATAATAAAGAAATTACATATAGAGAAGCAAAGAATTGTTTAGAAAGTTATTTACATAATAATAGAATTTTAGCAAATTTGATTCCAGATTTGAACAGTTTGACTGAAAAAACTATAGATGCACTGGAGAATGAAGATGAAGAAGTGTTTGATTTATATTTTAAGAGATTATGTGGGTTTGCAGAAAAATTAAAGAAGTACATGGAGGTATAGAAAAATGGAATATATAAGAATAATTTATAAAGACAAGAGTAGAGAGATAAAAGAGTTCACAACTAAAGAAGAAATGGGATTATGGATAGTAGATAATATGGACACTATAGAGAATGTGAAAAGAGAAGATATGTCAACCAAAATTAAAATTAAAACGAAGGATGGTAAAGAGATGACTAGAAATATAAAAGATGAAAAGGCTAGTATTTTAGAAAATATAGCAACTATGTGCGATGATATTCAGCTAGAAGAAGAACGTATAAGAAGCATTAATATTATAACTCCAAGCATAGGTAAATGGAAATGCTAATGAGTAAATGTGAATCTGATAAGTACAAGCACTATAATTATGAAGTCAATGGAAGTCAGGATTATTGGATGATAGTTCATGACATAAACATATTAAAAAATAAATATGGAAACGACCACGTACATAGCCTTGAGATAGAAGATAAGAACAAAAACATAGTTGGAATAATAGTAGAAATATATTAGAAAAGGAATTGATAAAATGATAAATAATAAATATTATTTTCTCCTGAAGAATATTAGAGAGCTAAGACGTAATTATAAATATTTAGATATAGACCAGAAACTAAGATTATTAGACCTAGAGTTAAAATTAGAAGGCAAGAATATAAAATTTAAAAAAGAATTTAAAAGTAAAAGTGTTAAGAGAAAAGAAAAGCATGAAAATTATCTTAAAAATAATAAAAAGAAAGTGAGTAGATAGATATGGAAAATAAAAAAGAATTAGTAGGCAAAGAAATAAAATGTAAGGAATGTGGATATGTATTTATATTTGCAGATTATGAACAGAAGTGGTACGAAGAAAAAGGATTTCCAGAACCCAAGAGATGCTATAGATGTAGACAAGCTAGAAAAAGAAAAAGTGTATAAGGAGTGTAAAAATGATGGAATTAGGATTATTGTTACTTAGTATAGTAATTATGTTTATTATAGTTGTTATGTGGATGGTAGATAGAAGTAATTTACAAGATACTATTTATAAATATGAAAGAAAAATTAGTTACTTGGAAAAGGAGAAGTATCACATTTATAGTAAAATAGATGATTTAAAAAGTATATTAAAAAATAGAGGTATATTAAAATGAAGGTAAGAAAGTATTATCATCATGTTTATACATTTATTAATGATACTGATTGGAAAAAGTATTGGAGTGACATAGAAGTATTTAAAACTGAATTTGGTGAGGATAATATTGTATATTATAATGCTGATAATCATGGATTCATTACTTGTGATGTTGAGGTGAATATATGAGTGAGATTAATAAGACATATAAACATGAATATTTTTATAGTAATGATATTGAGTACATAAGAGCATTAGATGAGGTTAAGAGGTTTAATAATAAGTTTAGAAAGCATAATGTGATAACTTATAATGATAAGGATAAAAGCATTTTGAGAGTGTGGGTAAATATAATAGAATAAATAGTAGATAGAGCTTATTAATGTTATGTTAGTAGGTTCTTTTGTGTTATTTATTTTTTAGCAATAATAATTATTGTTTAATAGATAATATGTATACTATATATTGTGGTTAATACGGGTTTATATACTATATATAGTATATAGAATAGATGAAATTGTATTGTAAATTTGTAAGCAAAATGGAGGTGATAATAATGGCATTAACAGAAAAACAAAATGAAGTTATAGATTTATTAATCATGGGAAACCTTAGCAAAGAGAAGATTGCAAAGCAGGTAGGAGTAGCATCAAAGACAGTTTATAATTGGTTAAATAATAGTGGTGAATTTAAGGCAGAACTGCAAAGACGTACAGAGGTTTTTAATGATAATAGAATGACAGAAGCACAGAATAAATTATCAATATACTTAGATATGGCTATTAGAAATATAGCTGAGATAGCTAATGACAAAGACAATCCAAAGAGATTTGAAGCTAATAAGTATATAGTAGATAGAAGATTAGGTAACACTACAACTAAGATAGAGCAATCTAATGGTGATAGTAATAAAGAAACAGAGATTAAAAATATGGATGATGTGTTGGCAGAGATAGAAGAAGATAACATTATTATTCCTAGACCAAAGACTAAAGGTGCTTAGTTTAATATTAGTATCATAATGTATACTTAATGATACTATAAAATGATAACCTAATTAAGCCATTCATAAAGGGTAAAAACAATTTAAAAAGTATCGAAAGTATATGTTGACATTTTGATACCTCAAGAGTAGAATAAGGGTAGAAAGAAAAGATAGAGGGGTGTACTTCTAAAATATACCCCTTGTAATTTGTGGTGGTTAGCTACATAAAATTTTTTATAATTTTTAAAACTCAAGGAGGTGTTAAAATGCTATACTTTGCTTATCATAGAACGTCAACCGCAGACCAGCATTTAGATAGAGGTATAAAGTCAATAAATGATTTTATACAAGATAGAAAAATTAGTCTTCATCATTCAATTTTTACTGACCAATGTACTGGAAAAAACTTTTCAAGACCAGGATACAAAAGCATGAAAGAAGAAATGCTATTTCAAATTAACCAAGGTAATGAAGTATCATTAATAGTTACTGAATTAGATAGACTTGGTAGAAATAAGCAAATTACATTAAATGAAATTAGGGATATGCAATCAAGGGGTATTAGATTAATGGTTTTGGAAATACCAACTACATTAATTGAATTACCTAATGATAATAATATGTCTAAAATGATGATGGAAACTATAAATAATATGCTTTTGGAAATGTATGCTTCATTTGCTCATGCAGAAATGGAGAAAAGGTCTAAAAGACAACGTGAAGGAATTGAAGCTAAAAAAGCTCGTAACGAATGGTCGGATTATGGTAGACCAAGAGCTTTAGATTTTAATAAATTTAGTAAAGAATATAAAAGAGTTCTTACTGGTGATATTAAACCAACTGAGTGCATGAGATTATTAGGAATAACTAAGCCGACATATTATAGATATAAAAAAGAATATGAGGGGAAATAATAATGAAAATTGGAATGAGAAAACCATCTATAAAGAAGTCAATTAAAGCCAGAACTACAGGTCAATTAAAAAGAAAAGTCAAGAAAGCTATTATACCAGGCTACGGTAAAAAAGGTATGGGATGGATTAGAAATCCTAAGAAAGCTATGTACAATAAAGTATATAGAAAGACTACCTTTAGTATTTGGGATTTATTTAAACTATTCAAGTAGAGAGCCTATTTATATAGGTTCTTTTTTAATGCAAAAATTAAATGAGAGGAGGAGTAGCCGTGATTAAATATAAAGGTAAAGAATATAAAACAGAAGAAGACTATGGAATTAGATTAATAGCAGATTATACATATAAATTTTTAATAGAAGAAGAAGGCTATGAATCCGAGGAGGCTTTAAAAAAAACTAAGATAATACTAAATAATCACAATCAAAATCTATTTAATCAAAATGGATACGCATATATATTAGGCTCAAAGTCATTAGAATTTTTCTGCATGTACTTCTTACATAATATATACGTAGGAGAAGATAAAGCAGAAATAGCAATAATACATAGAGAAATATGGAAAGAGATAGAAGAAGCTGTATTAAAAAATAATTATGATAAATTAGAATATCTACTTCCTAGAGGTACTGGTAAAAGTACATTTATATCATTAGCTTTAGCGATTTGGTGTAGTGTATATAAGTATAAGACTTATACTGTTATAGCCAGTGCAGTAGGAGATACAGCAGAAACATTTATTAGAAATATAAAGATAGCTTTAGATGGTAATGATAGAATAGAAAAATCTTTTGGAAAGCTCTATGATATAAAAAAGTGTACTGTTAATGCTGAAAAAGTAGAATTAACCAATCACACAATGATTCAATCTATATCTGCTTCATCCACATTAAGAGGTAAATCTTATGCTAACCATAGAATAGAATTATTACTACTAGATGATTACCAAAAAGATGATGAAATAGCTACACAAGACCAAAGAGATAAGAAGTGGAAAAGATTTAATGATGATGTTAAATATGCTATTCAGAAGGGCAACTGTACTATGGTTGCAGTGGGAACGGTACAGAACAATGATTGTTTTTATAGTAGACTTAAAAATTTACCTACATGGAGAGTAAGACATGAAAAGGGTGTTTTAGTTGATAGTGTAGATAAATTATTTAATAGTGGTTTATGGTTAGAATTTCATAATATCTTATTTAATAAAAAAGAATATGGAGAAAATGCACTTGATTATGCTAAAGAATTTTATTTTCAACATAAAGAAGAAATGCAATATCCTTTACTATGGAGTGAATATTGGGATTGTTTAGATTATGCAATAAGTTATTATGAGAATCCAATTTCATTTAAACAAGAGGTACAAGGTGATACATCTTGTCAAGGTGAAAGAAGATTTAAAACATTAATCACTGAAAGTGCAGAAGAAATAGAAAACCACAATTTTAAGACAACAATTCTATGTATTGACCCTGCCAATAGTAAATCTAACAAAGCTGACTATAGTGCATTTTGTGTAGGTTCTAAAAGTGATACAAATATAAAATATATTAGAAAAGCTATAATAGGTAGACTAGATAGAGATGAATATATAAAGAAAACTATAGAGATATTAAAAGATTATCCAGATATATCATATGTTTGGATAGAGAAAAACTTATATATGGGGTTTGATGTAGATAAAATTAAAGAAGGAATTTCAGAAGATATAAGTTTAAAAAATAGAAAAATAGAATTTGAAAATACTATGCAGAGGTCAAATAAATTTGATAAGATTGATGGAATTTGTGGAGAAGTCAATCTAGGACAAGTTATTTTCAATGAAGAGGATACTGAAGCAATAGAACAAATTAAAGAATATGTAGGTGCTAAGAGTGTACACGATGATATGCCAGATTGCTTGGCTGAATGTGTACAAAGACTAGATAAAATAAAAACTATTAGTAAGATAACTTTATTACATAGAAGTTGTCTTTTTTAATGCAAAAAAATAGGAGGTGAAGTAAATGTTATATAATAAAGAAATTGCTGAAAAGATGTACAAGAAATATAAAGATAATCAAAAAATATATCAAAAGATGCAAAATTATAAGATAGGAAAAACAGATATTGTAAATGATTATGTTAAAACCGATAGAAGTAACAGAGTGTTGCAAGATAACTATATTAAAACATTCATTGCTGAAGAAGTATCATTTATGGTAGGAATGCCAATAACTTATAGTAGTAAAAGTGGTAATAATGAAATGATAAAAGAGATAAACAATAATGTTTATAATGAAATACTAGATACTGAACTAGCTGATACTATGCTAACTTTTTCTGAAGCCTATGAATTATATTATATAGAAGGTGAGAACGAGGAAAGAGAATTTAAGATTAGTACATATACCCCTTTAAATTCTATAGCTTATAAAAACCAAGCCAATGAAGTTGAGATGTTTATGTACTTTTATTATAAAGATTTGGATGATACTTTATATATGGACGTTATAGATGATGAATATATATATCATTTTGATGAAGATTTTAAAGAGGTGGAAGAGCCTACTCCTCATATATTTAAAAAGTGTAGTGTTGGAATAGCACCATTACCCAATGGTATAAGTGACACTTTATATCACAATATCAAATCTCTACAAGACAATTATGAGTTATTAATGTCCGATTGGAGTAATGAAATAGGTGATACTAGATTAGCTTATTTGAAAATGATAGGTACAGATATAGAGGATGAAGATGCTAGAAAGATGAAAGAAATGGGTATATTACAAGTACCTGAAAAGGGTGATGTTGGATTTTTAGTAAAGAATATATCATCTGACTTCTACAATACATATAGAAATATTATCAAGGAAGATATTTATAGAGTGGCTCAACACATAGATAATCAGACTCAAATTCAATCTAATACTTCTGGTACTATGTTAGCTACAAGAATGAACTGTTTGAGAATTAAAATTACAACTCAAAACCAATGTCTTGTAAACTGTATAAGAACTAGATTGAAGTTTCTATTTAAATATCTTAATATTTCTAACGGTGCTAATTATAACTATAAAGATGTTATTATAATGCCACAATTAAACTTGCCTAGCAATGATGTGGAAACTGCTCAGATAGTAAGTCAACTTAATGGTAAACTGTCTATTCAGACTGGATTAGAGAGGTTATCAAATGTTACTAATGGTAGAGAAGAGTTAATAAGGAAGCTTGAAGAAGATGTGTTAATAGCAGAGTATCAGAAAAAGATTAATGATATCTTAGAGAGTGGTCAGATTGACCTAGATAATATAGATGAAAATGAGGAGTTGATATAATTGAAAAATTTTAAGAAGTTCTTTAGAGGATTGATAAATTATTGTATCCATTATATAGAATTAAAAAGGATATTAAAAAATGAAAAAAGGAATAAGTAAAGACCAACAATTTTATATTAATCTAACTGAAGAATTTAATAAAGAATTATATAACATATCAGATAATGAAATTAATAAAATTCTAAATACACAAAGGAAAGACAGAGATACTTTATTATCAGAAATAGGTAAAATAATATTAACTTATACTGTAGCAGATAATATATTAGATTTAAGCAGCCATGAAAAAATTAAACTTAGTAAGAATCTAAATAATATTATAAGTGATATATTTAAAGCTCAAACAAAAGATGAAATATCTAAAGCCAAGAATATATTAATTTCTATAGGATTAGATAAATATTATTCTAATTCCTATACATTATCTTTAGGACTTGATTTTAAACTTAAAAAAGTCACTAATAAAACACTTAATAGGATAATTAAAAAAACTATTAAGGGCAAAAATTACAGTGATAGAATTTGGGATAATAAAAACAAAGTTGCTAAAGCTCTAAGAGTAGAAATTAAGAAGTTCTTGAATGGAGAAATAAATCTGAATGAAATTGAGAAGGTAATTAAAACTAAATTTAATAGCAATGGCTATAACACTAAAAGGTTAGTTCAAAATGAAACTAGCAGAGTCATGAATCAAGTCAATGAAGAATTTCAAAAGGAGCATAATATTGAATATGTTATGTGGTCAGCTACACTAGATGATAAGACAGAAGATTATGATGCTAGTTTAGACGGAAAAGTTTTTAGAGTTGATGATGATAGTAGACCTATGCCGATTGATGATACTCATATTGGATGTAGATGTTGTTATATTAGTTTACCTAGTGCAAATTATAGACCATCGAGGAGATTAGATAACAAGACTAAAGAGAAAATAGATTATAAAACTTATCAAGAATGGAAATTAGAACAAGACCTTTAAAGGGTCTATTTTTATGTAAAAAATTAATACTTTCTAGGTGGAATACTAGGAGGGCGAAAGGAGATTTTATAAAATGAAGAAAAATGAATTATTAAAGTTAATAGAAAGTTTAGAGGATGAAGCAGAAGTGCTTGATACTTTAAAAGAACATGAAGAAATAAAGTCTTTAGCTAAGGACTTTAATGTTAATGAAATAGCATTAGAAGACTTTACAAAACTCTTGCAAGAGAATCCAACTATAAAAGGATATTGGACATCTGAAAAAGATAGAGCAGTATCTAAAGGTGTTAATACTTTTAAAGAAAACAACCTTCAAAAACTAATTGATGAAGCTATAAAGTCTAAATCAAATGAAGGTAAAACTCCAGAGCAAATAGCATTAGAAGAAATTCAAAAGAAGTATGAAGCTATGGAAAAACAAATGAAAATGAAAGACTTAGAATCTAAATATAAAGATACTTTAAGTGAAAAAGGTTTAGATACTAGACTAATGAAATTTATCTTATCTGAAAATGAAGAAGATATTACTAAAAATATAGAGTTCTTTACTGATATAATATCTAGTAATACTAATTTGAAGGTAAATGAAAGATTGAATAATGCTAGTTATAAGCCTAAAAACAACAAAGACTTAAACATTAAAACTATTACTAAAGATGAATTATTAAATATGGGATTTATTGAACAACAGAAATTTGCAAATGAAAATCCTGAACAATATGAAGAAATAATGAAGTAGGCAATTAGGAGTGTTGAAATGATATATACACAATTAATTGTCTTTCTTTATGTCTTTTTAAAAGTTTGAATTAGACGTTAAAGAAAAATAACTACTATAAAATTAAAAAGGTAGGTAATTATAATATGGCAAATACATTAATTAATAACAAAGTATTAGGTGAAGTAATAGGAGCATCACTTCCAAATAAATTAAAATTCGCTCCTTTAGCTAAAGTAGATACAACTCTACAAGGACAAGCAGGGGATACTATAACCGTTGAAAAATATGGATATATTGGTGAAGCAGTTAAGGTAGCCGAGGGTGGACAAATTCCAACTTCAGACTTAACAATGACTTCTCAAGACGTAAAAGTTGTAAAAGCAGGTAATGGATTTACATTAACTGATGAAGAAGTTGGAAGAAGAGGACAGGAAGTTGTAAATGAAGGAAAGTCTCAACTAGAAAAATCTATACTTGATGGAATTGACAGTGATTGTTATACAGCTTTAAAAACAGCTAGTTTAACTAAAACATGTGTTGCAAAATTAACTTATGATGACATTGTAGACGGTGTAGGTTTATTCGGTGAAGAAGATGACGAAGCAAAGGTATTATTTATATCACCAGAACAAAAGACTGCTATGTTAAAAGACCCAATGTTTATAAGAGCAAGTGAAATGGGAGACAAAGTAGTTATGACAGGTGTTATCGGTGAAATAGCAGGATGTCAAATCGTTGTATCAGGAAAAGTTAAAAAGGTAACTAATAAATTTACTAATGTAATTGTGAAAGCAGGAGCATTAGGAATTAAATTAAAGAAAGCTACAAACATTGAAGAAGACAGAGATGCAGGTCATGCAAAATCAACTTGGTATGGAACTCATCACTATGTAGCATATCTTGCTGATGCAACTAAGTGTGTAAAAATAGTAACGACTGAAGCTTAATACATAATTAGTAAAGGTAGGGGAATAATCTCCTCTACCCTATCTTTTATATGAGAGGAGATTGATAAAATGTACACCGATTTAGAATTAGAAACAATAGCAATAAATTCTATTAAAAATTACTTGAATGTTGTAGGTAAAGAAAAATGGACAGATGATTATATTAAATCTAATTATATTATGGCAATTAAAGTAATAATAGATAACTATAAAAATATGATTGAAGTTAATAATGGAATATCTAATATTAGCTCTATTTCTCAGGGAGGACAATCTATTAGTTTTAATAGTAACTCCAATTCTTTTATAAGTGAAGAAGTTAAATTATTACTTCCTAGACCTTTTATTAGGCTTTATTAGTAGAGGTGAATGATATGATATTTTTTAAAAATAAAACTATAGAAACTACTATCAAAACTAAAGTGAAAAATAATATAGGACAACTAGTAGAAGGTTATAAAAAAGATGGAAATAGCTATAGAGTAAATGTGCAACCGATGGATATTAAAGCTATTAAATATACATTTGGTGAAGATATAATAGCAGATTTTCAGATGTATTGTGATGAACTTTTAAACGTTAAAGATATTATTGTTTTAGATGATAAGACCTACTCCATAGAGAAAGCTATCCCATGGAATACATATAATCTATATGCGATTAAATCCGCGGATGTTGAGACTAACTATATGAAGTC
>NZ_DGRF01000082.1:0-48517 GCF_002390995.1 Clostridium sp. UBA4395 | reverse complement strand
TCATATCAGCTTAACAGAATCACTTTTTTCATTATATTATTATTAATCTTTAAGATATGGTAAGAATATGTTATTACACCAACGTTCCATTGATTTCTCAATCATGGCTGATTATAAATTTCTATTCATCTTTCATTATTAAGTAAATTATCACAAATAGTTTTTAAATCCTCAATATAATTCAAAAGTGTTATAGAATATTCCTTGAGTTTTTCAGGATTTTTTTCATATCCTTGTAGCAATGTATATTGTCGCTTATAATATTCCATCAATTTTTGAAAATTAGATGAATAGGTGCTTATCTCTTGAATCTTTTTATTAATAACTACGTATTCAATGTGTTGCATAATTTCAAGAAACTGGTCAGCAGAATATCCTACTGTTTTCTTAAAGTCACGTAATACCCATTGACGTTCAAAAACATTTCTTTTCATCCAACCATAATATTGTTCTTTATAAACTTTTACCACATTCAGAACAGTTGGAATAATGTTTTGATAATCATTACTTTTATTGTTTTCACTACTATCTAATTTTTGTAGTAAGCCAGAATCAGACAAAACCTGTATAGCACCAATTTCTTGACCGTTATATCTATCAGCCATTAAAATTGATATAGCAAATCCAGTGCCAGCCTCTTCAACTCCAAGTATGTGATCTTCATTCATTTCATAAAATTCTTCTGTTGTTATTCCCATATGAGATGACACAAGCTCTATTCCCTTCATTGCCGTTTCTGTTTTAACGAGTCCTGGACCGATAGTATATACTTTTATATTTGAACTTTCCAATTCTCCATATAGTGTATTAGACAATTCCACCTGTGCTGTTTTAAAGACTTCATATGCTCCCATAAAGGGTGCTGCACCAGAAGATGAAACAAAAGCAATTGTCCCAGAACTCTTTTGTTTCATGAGTGGCAAAACTAATTGTGTTAATAGTAATGGAGCTTTGAAATTAACGGCATAACTCTTATACCATACATCAATAGAAACTTCTTCTACTGTTCCCATAGTAGCTATGGTCGCATTATTAAATAAAACATCTATGCAACCATATTTATCTTTCACATGAGAAACTAGAGTATATATCTGATTTTCATCGGATAAATCAATTTCATAAAATTCTACAGAGTTTTTACCAAATATACTATCTAAAGCGCTTTGTGCGCATAATATTTTTCCTTTATCTATTTCAGCGATAATAACCTTTGCGCCCATATAAACTAATGCTTTTGCAGTTTCAAAACCTATCCCACCTCCAGCACCAGTTAAAAGTATAACTTTACCTTCCAATTTATTTTTAAAGAATTTATTTTTTTCTATAAACATCAGAATTTCCCTCTTTATAATTGTTGCCCAATTTCATTTTTGGTTTTAAATACTTATCTTTATAATAAGAAAGCAACTTAACTCGACTTCATATTATGTTTACCAATGAGTCCATATTTTAATACAATCAAATCCAAATAGCATTCATTCTCGTGGATTTGATACATAATCCAGCCAACCTTATTGCCCGTTTCGATATCCAAGATTATATAGTTTTCCTTACATGATAAAAGTTCGAATCGTTCTTTCCATTCGTCTTCAGACGTATTGTTTTCAGCAAAATATAGTTCATACTCCTCATTTGTAAATAAAGAACGTATAAATTCAACATCACTCACCGTAGTCACACTAAATATAATACACATTAACTTCCCCCTCATAAAATATAAATAATTTTCACCTTTGTTTACATATACGATTTAAACCCCTATCGTTATATCTTCAAACACCTTAAATGCCATATAACTACCTGCATCACGATTGCATAAAACAGTACACACACTTTTGTTATGTGGATAATAAGCGCTTCTGAAAGAGACTCCAGGGTCGCCACCCATAACATGAATTTTCATAACCACGTTATTACATGTATCTAACCATACACCATATCCATAGGCACTACCATTTTCTCCAGTTTTTATTTGTGGAGTACACATAGCTTGTACATTCTGAACCGATAGCAGTTTTCCATTTATCAAAGCATCCCAGAATAAATACATATCACTTGCAGTAGTATATGCCCCTCCATCTCCACCGCCAATTATAGGCACAGAATAAATATTAGACTTTAAGCCTCCCTTTCCATTATCTGTATAACCAATTGCAGTATCACATGGAAGATTGTCCATCGAAAAATAACCGCTATTACTCATCCCACATTTGTCAAAAATGTATTTCTGGATAAAAAGTGGAAAATCCACTCCTGAAACTTTTTCTATAATCATAGAAAGTATTACAAATCCACCGTTATTATATTTGAAGCGAGAACCAGGTTCAAACTCCATTTTTTTATTTTTAAGCAATCTCAAAAAATCACTTGGTGATTTCATGACATACATCGGAATATTCTCCCATACCTTAGCATAGTAAACATCAGATTCATTATCTTCTTCATCAAAATAGTCGCTAAATCCCGATGTATGGGTAAGTAGATGGCGAATTGTCACCGAATTATCCATATATGGGAAAAAGTTCGGCAAACAATCTGTAACCGAATCATCTAATGACAATTTTCCCATTTCAATTAATTTTAATATGGCAATAGCGGTAAAAATCTTACATCCAGATGCTGTTGGAAATCTCGTATTAATATGATTTTTAATGTGTTCACTTATATTAGCTTCCCCCATAGCTTCTTGTATAATTTTTTTCCACTAATCGAGAGGAATATGACTCCAGAAAAATCAGGGTTATTGTTTAATATTTGTGATTTAATAATATGAGCATCCAATATTTTCACACTCCACTTCAAATTTTACAATTATATTTATAGTATTTTACAGTTCAACCTCACCTATCCATATATAAATTTTACCATTGAATTTATAATTTTTCACCAAAGGCATATAAAACAGACTTTGTATGTGGTATGCCTCCTGCTTCTTTCATTTCTCTAAGTTTTTCAAAAACTTCTGATTTAAAGTCTTCAAGCATATCTTTTGGTATCTTTTCTAGTGTGCTTATAGCACCATGAGTCCAAAGTTTATCCCACCATTCTTGTTCATCTTTGTATATAAAAACTTTTTCTTCACTTATAGCTTGTATATTTTTAAATCCAGCCTGATTCAAAATTCTATACAAACCTTCTTCTGTATCAAATTCTGGGATATCCTCTGATTGATATTCATCTAATTCATCTTCAAATACAGGTAAATATTTATCAAATAATTCATTTAGCCATATAAATTTTTCATCTTTTTTTCTAAGAAATGTAGTGAATGAGAATCGACCACCACTTTTTAGAACTCTCATGAATTCATGAAAGGCAACTTTATAATTTGGTAAGAAGAATACTCCAAATCCACAGAGTATATGCTGAAAAGTTTCATTTGCAAATTCTAATTTTTCAGCATCCATTACCATTACATGTACATTTTTTACACCTCGGCGTTGCATTTCTAAATCAATTTCATTAACCATTCCTTCAGCTATATCAATACCTGTAACAACTCCACTCTTTCCAACTTTCTCTGCTGCTGAAAAAAGTGAAGCTCCTTTTCCTGATGCAACATCTAAAACTCTTTCGCCTTCCTTTACATCTGCAAATTCAACCAATCTCTCTCCAAAATATGTAAAGTATCTTGGACCACTACCATCAAAAACTGCTGATACCTTATTAAATATATTAGTTATATCTTTTTTTATTTCTATACTTTTGTCTTTCATAAATTTCTCTCCTACCAAATAAGTTAATCAATTATTTTTTAATACTAAATATAATAAACTCATACTATATGTTAACCCTATATATTCATGCTTTTTTTGTAGAAATTCTTCAGTATTTTCTCCTTTTACCACAACCCCTTTTGTATAATTATTAATTTTTAAGATATGGTAAAAATATGTCATTACACCAACGTTCCATTGATTTCTCAATCCATGGCTGATTATAAATTTTTTCATGTTGACAGATGATAAATAATAGTACCTGTAAGCTTAAACATGTTTGAATAGCTTTTTCATCAACCTTTATACTGCAATAGGATTCATAACCCTTCAAAATTTCTTTATTTAATTGGTCATTATTGATATGACTGAATATTGATGCTAAATCCATTTCTGGAAGACAATATCCTGACAATGAGAAATCAATTGGAACTATTGCTTCATTACATAAAAGGAGATTTGATTTCCCAAGATCAGCATGAACAAAAGAAAATCTATTTTTATCTTTATCCATCTTCATTTTAATTTTTAATAAAGTACCTATAATAATTGCTCCATGCTCCTTATCATAATGCTTAGCTGCTATTGCATACCTGGCCTCTTCCAATAATTTATCAATCATTTCTGCTCCATATATATATCTATTTTCTATCTTTACCTTACTCATAGATTTATGAATACTACCAATCATCCTTCCTAGCCTCAAGGCTAATTCATTGGTAATTTCCACATTTTCTAAAGTCTTACCCTTTACCCATTCCAAAGCAGTAACCAGACTTCCATCCCTTAAAGTGGTAATAGGTTCTCCACTTTTGTTTCTAAATACTTTTTGTGTCCCTAATTGAGAAGTATTTTCCAGATAAGTAAGTACTTCCATTTCACTTTCTACAAACTTATCATGTGCAACTCCAAGACGCAAAAAATCCACTGAAAAACCATTTGATGGTTTATGTATCCTGATAACAAATTGTCCATTATCATCAGTAATACAATATGTCATATTTTCATTATGACGAACAAATCTTGATGTTGGATTTACAAAATTGTATTTTTTTATTGCTTCTTCAATCATAATTTTTTCTCCTGAATATTCAGTATTTAAGGACGTTAATTATTTTATAATTGCTTAATGTTGTATGAATATTGCTAATCTTTATTAAATAATAATTTAGTGAACTAAAGTATACATCTATAGCATCTATATCTTTCTTTAATATCAAAACCTGCATTCAACACAAAATTTAATTCATCGCTATTATCTTCATCAACGAAATATAATATTTCTTTTACGGAACCAAATTCATTATATAATTCCATGAGCATTTCATTGATTAAAATACTTTCAATACCTTTATTTTTATATTCATTATCAATAAATAAACCAACAACGTCTGATAAGTCTTTGTTACCCTTAGTAAAAATGCTTCCATGAATCTCTTCGTCTTTTCTAAAAACAAGTACTTGAAAATAATCCATATCATTTTTCAAATTTGTGCTATTGTAATAAATTCCTAATGGAATAGCATGTTTATCATGAAATATAGCATATTCTTCAAAATTATCTTTAGTAATTTTATCTACGTTATCATGCCTTTGATTCCAATGAGTTTTTAAATTGTATAAGTTTGCCACTATACTAGATTCGATACATTCTATATTCTTTTTCTTAAAATATTGGTTTGCATTTTCGTTAGAAAATGGTACCCCTATAAATAGCTTATATCCAGACAATTCCTTACTTATGTAATGAATCATTTCATCTGCAACTTGTTGATAATCTTCTCTTATTAAAAACTGTAGTGTTTGTGCATATTTTTCATCAGGTATCCAAAAATAAGTGCATACGCTCCATAGTACATCATTTTGATAATAGGCTATTATATTACGATTCTTCTCATTTAGAGCCTTTTCAAGTTCTCCTTTAAGCTCCTCTATTGAGTTTATCCTTGGATAACTTGCATGTATATTGTCCTGACTTAATTCCCATATAAAATCAATTACTTCCTCAGATGTATAAACGTTTTTTATCATTTTTATCCCCCATTATTAATTATTTTGAAATCCTATTTAAATATATTTATTAATCTAAACTCTAATTTCCTATTAAAATGTCACATAAAAAATTGAGGTGTAAATTGCTTGTTACTTCACTTGTAATATTAATATAATAGTTTCACTAATTCATTATAAGATGAACTACCATCAAGTATATTCTTATATGTGCTTATCCAGTAAGGTATCAACCCAGCTCTATGAGCTACTGCTTGTGAGGCAATATTAGATGATGATGCACAGTATATGGGTAAAATGTTTTTGCTTAATATTTTATGCATTAAATGATTTACAAGTACTGTAGCCAAACCACCTGTTCTATAATTACCTTGTACATCTATACCCATTTCCCACATATTATTGTATTCCTTAGATGCACCAGCAAGTCCTATGATTTCTCCATCCTTCATAGCAAAAAATACAATTGCAGTAGATGCATTTCCACATTCATCAAACTCTAATGAATTATTAAATCCTTTAATTTCTCTTAATTTATTTATCTCATTTCCTTCTAAATAGAAATATTCGTATTGTGGTAATAAATCACATAACTTCATTTCTTTCATATCAGGAATATAATAAATTGATTGACCATATATTAAAGGACATTCAAATACCTCATCTCTTGATTTTCCAACTAATAAAGTCTTCACATTTCCCATAATTTCATCTGAAGCTGATACAATAATTGTTTTTTCAATGCTCGTAATTTCCAAAAATGGATTTTGTTGAAATTCATTTAATTTAATTGGTTTATAAAAAATTAATCCATTATGATCAAAGATTTCTTGTTCACAATTTAAATGTTTTCCAAGATTCTCTTTCACAATTTTTTTAATTTGCATCTTATTCATTTATCTCATCTCCTAAGTTTTATCTATCCATGTATTATTTAATAATCTTTACTTCACCTTACCTACACGCAGTGAATTATTAATTTCTAATTTTCAAATTTTTCAACATAGATATATTCTCATTTTTTTCATCTCTAACTTCATATTCTAAACTTTTATATAGTGAATAAGCAGGTTTATTGTATTTAAAAACGTTGAGTAATATTTTATTAAACCCCTTTTCTATTGCTTCTTTTTCAAGCATAAGTAAGGTCTGTTTTCCATAACCTTGTTTACGGTACTTTTCAAGTATTAAAAAATCGCAAATGAACCCTATATCTTCCTTATACTTTTGATACCAGATAAATCCCAAACTTTCATTGTCCTTATTTACAATCGCATAAATATAATTATCTTTTGTGCCCTTTCCTTGTGGGAGCAATTCATTAAAACTTTTTTTTGCATCCTCCAGTGCATTTTCTTCACTAGATAGACCCGCCTTTATTAAATCTTTGGAATAATCTAGAATATCCCACTGAGCAAATCTATCAAATTCAGCATCACTCATTTCTCTAAATTTTATATTGAAGCCTTCCATGTTCTTCCTCCTTAAGTATAGTTTTAATTATACTAATTATAACATGATTTACAATATATTAAATTTATATTTTAAATGATAAAAAATTCAATAATATTACAGGACAAAATACCGCATATCCAAAGTGAATAATACGGTATCATAAATAAACTATTTAATTATATATTTGTCATATCAATAAAATCTTCTAATATGAAAATGTCTGCAGTAGTAGTAGTCCAAAAATTACTACTCCTGCTATACCAGAAAATCTATAGAAAAAAACTTTAGGGTCATCCTTGTCTAACTCTTGTAAGATAAATAAAGTTCTAATAGTGTTCATAATTTTCAAAGGTTTGATAATTATAAATATACTTATTAATATCAATATAATACAAAGAATTTGATCTAATAACATAAATACACCCCCTATAATTTTCCAAGTATATAGAATGTGATGAAGATCATTAAAGCAATAGCAAGTACAATTCCTACAATAATATTCCACATTAAATCTTCACCGGCTGTTTTAGATTTCTTTGCTATATAAATACAAATATAATTTGTTATAAATACTACTACTAAAGTCACTAATGCAAATGGTAAAAACTCATTAAAGCTAAATAATGATTTTGTACCCATTTCATTCATTAACCTTATTTGCATAAATCCATTGAATCCTGTTAAACCAGTCAATATATAATAACTTATTATAGTAGTAATTCTCTTTTTTCTAATGAAGTCCCTGCCTTTTTCTTTGTATGCATTATATAACTTTGGGTTTACTAGTACTAAATACTTATTATAGTATTCTGCTTTAAAGGTAAATAATATAGCTAATGCAAAAAGCATTGTTGCTAATATTAGTATAGTTATACCTGGTCCTATGGTGCAGTACAATAAAGATATAATTAATAGTAGTAATATAAAAATGCTAACTTGATTTACACTCATTTAAATCCATCCCTCTCGATTTTCAAGTCTACTCTTTCACTTTTTTTATCCCCATTGTATTTATACGGTCTGCTTACTTAAATAATCTTGTTTAGTTAATTCAACAATTTCATCTGAAACTCTTTTAAACCCTACTTTATTAAACACTTTATCTGCTGATATTCTGGATTTTGGAAAATCATCGAATACCTTATCTGCTCCTAACTCATTGAATGCAACATCAACTAATAATCTTAAAGCTTGTTCACTAAATCCATTGCCTCTATGTCTTGCTTCGACTATTATATTAACGCTGTAAGACTTTTTTTCACTGACATATCTTAGAGCGACCTCACCAACAGGTAAATTTTCATCAATCTTAATAATATATGCATAATATCTTTCTGGAATATTATTAATCCATCGTAAAAACCAGTCTCTCCAAGTATTTTCCTTAAAATCTATACATCCTGTTCCATCAGTTTCTCCATATCCTATATTGTAAGTCATTGTTTCTTTATCTGATAAAAGTTTCCTTCTATAATCTAACTCTTCAAACTTAGGTGTCTTTAATTCCACTTTGTTATTTTCCATTTATGCCCCCCCATATTAGATAAATTAGTGTAAAGTTTTATGCACTTTTAATTTTATAAATTATTTGTATATTAATATTTTTAGAATTTTTTGTATGGTGTGAAAATTATACTTCTCTATTACTTCTTACAGACAGTACATCCTTAAAGAATATTGTGTATTAAGTTCAAAGTGAATCATATTTAAACTTATGCTTTTAAGAAATTATTTTCTATAAGCCAAATTATTGAACTTTCCATATCATTTATATTTGTTTCTATTCCCCAAATTGAGTTTGGAGCATATTCCTCTAAAGCGTTACAAATTTCTAAAAAATCAATTGTACCTTTTTCAAACCCTAAGTGCTCATCTTCTTGTCCATAATTGTTGTGTAAATGAACAAATCCTATTTGTTTATTAAGTTTTTTAACCCAATCTAAAACAGATGTTTTTGAATTGCAATGAGCATGACCTATATCAAGACATATATTCAAACGACTATCATTTACTGTTGATGCTACTTCAGAAATCAAATCAGGAGTATGCTCAAGCAAATTTTCTATATAAAAAACTGTTTCATCATCTTTATTTCTTAAAAAGTCATCCCAAAATATTTTACTTCTTTTAACCCAATTAGGGGGATAACTTGTTCCAGGTACATAACCATGGTGAAGAACTATGTTTTTACAACCTAATTTACGAGATATTTCATATGAATATTCAAATCTGTTTTTTGTAGCCTCTCTTATAAGACTATCTTTACTTCCAAAACACAAATCGGTAAAAGAACCATGTATTGAGCAGACTTTTATATTTTTATACCTTTCTAATTGTTTTTCTATTTCATTTGGATAAGTATTAAAATATTCAGGGTCACTAAATGCATCAATATTTACATTTACATTAAATTTTTCACATAAATCAGCAACTCTTAAATATTCGCCATTGTCACATAATAATATTTCTTTCATTGTAATTACCTCCTGTGAGAAAATGATTGTAAATGCTTTTCATAAAAGCATTTTCATTAGGTTTCTAATTTTATTGTCTGTAATATCTCTAATGTCACCTTCGTTCATGCAACCACCACCTCATAAGAAATAAGTATCCATTTCGCAATATTCTACACTTTCATTTGCAACATAGTTTCATATACTTATTGTAACATAATTACAATAAAATGTATGTATGTAAAAAAGCACCCCTATAAAGAGATGCTCTAAAATAAACAGCCCTGATTTTTAATCAAAGCCGTTAAATAATTTTATTCCTAAATAATCCTGACAATCTTCTAAAACATACATTGGGTCTACAGTATGATAGATTTTATAATTTCGTATTAAATGTTTAACTCCCTCTTCTCCTAAAGCAGCTGCGATTTCCTCACCTGTTACCTTTGCTCTATTGCTCCAATCTTGTAGACAATATCCCAACCAATACATCATTTCCTTTTCATAGGTTATTTCATCCTCATTGTAGACTCTTTCTTTAACCTTATTTTCTTCCATAAATTCTTCAAAGTAGTAATATTGACTTTGTGAATACCATTGAGGTTGATATATTTCAATACCTTGCTTATATTCACTATTTAAGGCAGTTAAAGTAAAATCTACTTCATCCATATTATATTCCACTGCTAACTTGAAGAATTGTCCAAGGTGTCTACAAGCCATTGAATATTCATCCATTAATATCAACTCCCTCTAACTCATCAAAATATTTGCCTACCTTACCAAACTTTTGTCTTATAAAAGTCATCTTTTTATTCATTATATCTTTTTTAGCTCTTACTTCTTTAGAATAATATGCTTTGTCTAATTCATCTAACTGAGTAGCACTACTAAATTCCACTGCATCTATACCAGCTTGAGTCTTTATATTATATTGAACATCTAAATCCATTGAGTTTAGAGCATGAAGACAATGATCTATAGTTATATTATTATTAAAAAATAAATTTAAAGTATCAAACATTTTATCATCTGCAGTAGGACCAATTATAACATCATACTCATGAATATTTTCATATTTTTTATTTAGTATATTATTAATCTCATCATTTAATATAAGTCCTCTATTATAAGCTATAAACAATATCCAATGAATATCTAAATCAAAAGTTAATGAATTAAGACCATCTACATTGAACATATACTTATTAACATAGGATGGTTTATCTTTTTTACGAGTAGCCCAACTCTTAGCCATTTCTATATTAGTAGTTGCATAAAATCCTCTTCCAAAATCGCTAAATTTTCTTCCACCCTCATAATTAGGTTTATCTATAATATTATCACTTCCATGATATATAATAAGTTTCATTTAATTCACTTCCTATTCACTGTAAATAACTTAGAATTACATTCCATTGTTTCCATTTGTACATTTATTGAAGTATGTCTGTAACAAACTGTGTAACTATTATAACATATAATACAAATTAAAGTTTCGATGTTTGGTTACTCTATTCTCAATATTGTATTTATCTAATACTGATTGTTAAATAAAATCCTATAAACTACAATAGTCTATATTAGGAAATCTATTAAGGAAGTTGCTAACTAACGTATTATTACATAAATAAGTCCATTTCAAATTCAATTTCGTGTTTTACGGGTATATCAAAGTCTCCAATCAAAGGAATTGTTGGTTTAAACTTTCTTGAAATATCTAATGCATTATGGTAAAGTTTTGCCATATCAAATCCAAGTTTTTGGTAGAAACGTAAGGCATTTATATTATCATTTGTTGTAATTAATTTTATTTTCATGCATTTATTCTCTCTTGCTGCTTCAATAACTTTATTTATTAGGGCAGTTCCAATTCCTTGCCTTTCCATCAAACTATCTAAAGACATAATTTCACATTCAGTACCACTAATTTTATATGTTACTAATCCAATAATTTTTTCACCTTCGTATACAACAAAACCATCTAAAATTGTCATATCAAACAATTCCCCTCTAACAACCATGACAGTAGAAAACCAATGAGACCTTATAAAATTATTAATTTGTTTTCTGTTTTCAGACGATATTGTTTTTATATCCATACTATTTTCTCCTTCTTATTTTAAATAAATGTTTGGCCGTATCTACAATTATTCATTTACAATCATAATTATAATACTTATTGTAGCTCATTTACTATAAAATGTATTAAGGTGCAAAAAGCACCTCTGTGGAGAGATGCTCTATTAAGAATATTATTCATTTAATCTGCTCTATAAATTGAAATTTATCAATATACATTTATTGTCATTTTGCATGTAAAATAAGTTTTTGAAGTGGATAGTCAAATTCTTTAATAAGTTCATCTTCAACAAATCCTAATTTTTTATATAGTTCTCTAGGCGCAATTCCTTTTTCATCATATTCTCTAAAAGTAGTTACTGTAATATCTTTTGTAATATCAAGTTTAGTAAACATCAGGGTTATCATTTGTCTGGCAATACTTCTTCGTCTATATCTTGGATGAACAGCCATACAAGAAATCATATTATGTTTTGTAGAAAAAAGTAATATTCCAACAACCTTACTATTTTCTTTCGCACAAATAGCACTTCGTCTATTAATATTTTTATGCAATGTTTTTTCATAGTCTAATATATTTTCTTCTATTTCTAGTCCTGGAAAATTCCAACTTACAAGTCGCACTAATTCCATCCAAGATAAAAAATCAGACATTGTAGCAAATTCGACTTCAAGCATTTTTACACCTCCAAAGCAGATTTTCATTATAAATAATCTTTAGCACATAATTTTACACAATAGGTATTTATATTTAATTCTATTACCTCATTTAAGAAGATTACGATTTTAAATATTATGTTTATTGCTTTACATTATTTGTTTCTATTTACTGACGCTTCAACTATTCTTTTGTTAATAGAATAATTACATCCAAAATTAGAATCATCAAACAATTCTATTCTCGATAGTAAATCAATATCTTTTATATTACTCCAGTTAATTTCGCTGCTTAATTCTTTTAATATAATTTCTGAATCAAACCCAAGATAACCCCTACTATAATAGTTTATAATTTTAGGTTCTACATAATTTGTTAAGCCTATAGAATTATGTTTCTCTATAATTTTAATGTATAAGTTACATAAAGCTGCTTCCCGTTCTTTTCTTTCAGGTGAAGCTATCACCGTCTCTATTAAAGCAGATATAGCACTCGATATTTCAAGCCTTTCGAAAGCAACTCCGAACCACTTGCTATAGGGATAATATTTTTTTTCATAATAAAAACATATCTTCATCAGCTTATTTACTATTCTATTCGTAATAATACTTTCACCTATTCTATCATCCTTTTCTGCACATCTACCTATAAAAGCTTGTTCCTCATTAATTGATTTCCATAGTATAAATAAACGTAAGAGTAAAACATTCCTTGGGAAAAATTGAATAACTTGTCTTGCTTTAGTTAAATCTCCAATTCCATCATAAAATACTTCTCCACTTGTTAGTTCTAGTAGATGCTGTATTGGAAAGGATATCCAGTCCTTAAAATCTATTTCCCTATGTTGATTAAATACTATATCATTGTTAAAAAAAGAATTTACCGTATTTATTTCTATAAAATGGTTAATAGGATAGGTATTCTTATATTGCATATAACCATTATTAGTCCATCCTTCGACAGCCTTATAGTTAGTTGGAAACCCATTATATTCAAAGGGCAGGTTATATTTGAAGAGGGTATCTAACTTAGTTTTTACATCATTAAAGTTTTCTTCCTCTAAAAAAATTTGTAATCTGGGCCCCCAGACATGGTCAGTGGATTTATAGTCATCAAACCCCAATACATCTGAGCAATGTCCAATAAGCGCTGCTGCATATCGAAGATCCGGATATTGCTTATCTATTAGTGGTTTTATAATATCAAAGTAAAATCCTTTATTTAATTTTAATCCTGGGATAAATTCCTTCTCACTTTTACATACAAAGATATCACTCATATTCCTACTCCTTTTATCAATTAGTGAATAATATTCTACAATTTTTCATTTGAAGCATAGTTGTATATACTTATTGTAGCATAATTACAATAAAATGTATGTATATAAAAAAGCACCCCTACATAGAGATGCTCTAAATATTACCTTTTACTATTTTTTATATTAAATAACTATTTTAGCTCTTCCATAACCTTCCTAATATCAAAATCCTTATCTTGGATTTTATAATATTTTTCCCAATATTTATCTTGTTCTCGAAAACCAATTACGTTATCATCATAAAATGTAATAGAAAATACATCTTTAATATAAGTAATATAATCATCTTCATCATAGCTTGCCATAAAATTAAGTCTAAATTTAGACGAATCCTTAGGTCTCCTAGCTTTTTTATAAGATAACTCATCAATTATACTGACTAACTTATCTACTTTGCCATTTTCAGTATTATCTATCCAAGTTGAATAATCTATTAAATCTGAATCTATTTCATTTTCTTGTGTATAGCTAGAGTCATATGCATTTACTTGTTTATAGGTGTAGTCATAATTGTTTTTTGATATTAAGTTATTTGTAGGAAAAATATATGGTATGTCAATCCATACAATTATAGCAAAGAAAATGAAAATAACTATACCCCAAATGATTTTTTTCTTATTCACAAATAATCCTCCTAATTTTAAAGCGTGTTGCAGATTTTTTTGCAATACGCTTTCTTTATGTTGATTATATATTAAACTATTTTTCACCAAAAGACATAGTATACTCTATCTCTTTTGTGTCCTCATGAATACGTTCATCTACAACTATAAAATCATTTTTATCATAGAAGTTTATTGCTCTTTTGTTTTTTTTAAAGACATCTAATAGGAGATATGGATACCTAGATTTACAATGATCTATCAGTTTCTGTCCTATCCCTTCTTTTTGATATTCTTTTTTCACAAAAATTCCTGCTATATAATTTTGTTCTACAATTCCTATAAAACCCTTTATTATATTATTTTCTTCATAAACATAAATATCAGCAGATGGCAACATTTGTTTCACCATATCAAAGTTTTTAATCCAGTATTCTTCCGGTATAAAACTGTGAGCGTTAATGTTAGTTTCAAGCCAGATTGCCATTACATCATCTAATTTACTTATATCAAATTTTTTAATCATTCTATTCTCCTTCATTTTTAAAATATTAAAAGTAAGAGTAGAATACACTCATGAAGTTCACCTTTCTATTGCTTTTCTAATAATATATTTTATACTATTAGAAAACTCTATTAAGCTAAATTAATCCTTGTATCTCATGAAATATGTCTTCTAAAATAGTATTTCTATTTTTATTATTTATTGAATAAATTTCAATTCCAGGAAGTTTTTTTATCTCATCTATATCAGGATGTTTCTCATAAAAAATTGTTCCTATAACACAATTAGTACTACTTAGAATATTGCATATTTGCTGTTTGAATTTTGTTGATAATAATTGAATAGGACCTATTTCATCAATAATGATTATTTTATTTCTATTAGAATAATTGCTAATAGTTTGTAATGCAAAATCCTCAAATGCTTTTATATTGATACCATATCTGCCTATTCTAACATCACTTGGCATATCAACATCCGCTATTCTTTGCCGTTTACCATCTAAACTTACGCAATCAAATCCAATTCTATCAAAATCATTTTTTACTTCCTCAGTATAAAAACCTATACAATTGCATTCTCCTATAATTTGAATAATCTTTTTTAATATTGTAGTTTTTCCGATTCTAGGTTCACCTGATAATAATACTTTAGTCCCCATTTTATTCTCCTTATTATTAAAAATAATAGTTCTCAAATAGTTTACTGTAATTTGGATAATTATCAGCTTTACAACTAAGTGTAAATACTCCATTTGTACTTTTGGGTTACTTTTTTATATTATATTTTTTAATATAATAGTTAACGCTTAATTTAATACTATTAGGATGTAATTATAACATATTTTGCAAATACCGCATATTCAGTTTGAATAGTACGGCATCCACTTTATATTTAATTTCATAGTATAAGAACATTGCGAAATAAAGCCTATGCTAATTTTTGATATAAGATTTGTCTTTAAAATATTTAACTATAAGAGGGGATTAGCCAGTAGGTTTTGGTGCATCATGATTATTAAAATAAGACCAACCAATTATCGTAGCACTATCTCTACCTTTTTGTTTATGCACCTCATTAAAAACTCTTGATATATTTTGGGATATACTACTATCAAATGTTAGCATTTCACATAATTGTTTGCCATTTTCAAATGTTCTATTTCCACATTCTAATACTCCGTCAGTAAGTAAATATATGTAGTTCTGACCTTCTCTTAATAATCTCGTTCCTGTTGTATAGCAAGGAATATCTAAGTCAAAAGTATTTACTTTTCCAACCCACTCATAGAATTGTCTTTGGTTAAGTGCGAATTGATTTAATTCTATAAGTTCTGGATGAAATAAATATACAAGATTATCTCCTATAGACATCCACCAAAGATATTGTTCTTTTTGAGCTACTATTAGGCATGCAGTCTCGCCTTTTATATACTTACACTTTTCTTTAAATTCTTTACTGTTAAATATATCAAAAAAGAATTTATGCAATTGTGTAAAAACATTCTGAATTGGCATATCTAAAATTTGCTCTAAATGATATTGTTCTTTTTTTATTGTTTCAAGAACTAAGTTAGCACTTTCGCTTGTTGCATGTGCATCAAGTAGCAAGGCAAATCGCCAAGCATTGTCACTGCTACAAAGCATCAATGCACCATCCTCATTTTTATATGCACCACTATCAGAATTACCTCCATAGTACCCAAGAGTTATTTCTCCACATATTCTAATTGTATGTTTATTGAGAGACATATCTTCATTTCCAAGCCAATAAAGCCTATTGTTATCAGTCACAAGTCCACCCCCTAAAAGAGAATACATAAATTATTTAGTATGTCATATTTTACAATTTTCATTTGCAAGCATAGTTGCATATACTTATTGTAGCATAATTACAATAAAATGTATGTATATAAAAAAGCACCCCTACATAGAGATGCTCTAAATATTATCTTTTACTATTTTTTATATTAAATAATTATTTTAACTCTTCCATAATCTTTTTAATATCAAAATCCTTATCCTGGATTTTATAATATTTTTCCTTATGTTGATCTTGTTCTTGAAAACCAATTACGTTATCATCATAAAATGTAATATAAAATACGCCTTTAGTATAAGTAGTATATTCATCTTCATCATAGCTAGCTACAAATTCAAGACTATATTTAGACCAATCCTTAGGTCTCCTAGCTTTTTTATAGGACAACTCATCAATTATACTGACTAACTTATCTACTTCGCCATCTTTATTATTATCTATCCTAATGAAATTATCTAGAAAATCTGAATCTATTTCATCTTCTTGTCTATAGGTATAATCATATGCACGTACTTGTTTATAGGTGTAATCATAGTCGGTTTTTGACATTAAGTTATTTTTAGGAAAAATATATGGTATGTCAATCCATACAATTATAGCAAAGAAAATTAAAATAACTATTCCCCCAAATGATTTCTTTCTTATTCACAAATAATCCTCCTAATTTAAAAGCGTGTTGCAGAATTTTTGCAACACGCCTCTTTATGTTGATTATATATTAAACTATTTTTCACCAAAAGACATAGTATACTCTATCTCTTTTGTGTCCTCATGAACACGTTCATCTACAACTATAAAATTGTTTTTATCATAGAAGTTTATTGCTCTTTTGTTTTCTCTAAAGACATCTAATAGGAGATATGGATACCTAGATTTGCAATGATCTATCAGTTTCTGTCCTATACCTTCTTTTTGATATTCTTTTTTCACAAAAATTCCTGCTATATAATTTTGCTCTACAATTCCTATAAAACCCTTTATAATATTATTTTCTTCATAAACATAAATATCAGCAGATGGCAACACCTGTTTCACCATATCATAATTTTTAATCCAGTATTCTTCCGGTATAAAGCTGTGAGCATTAATGTTAGTTTCAAGCCAGATTGCCATTACATCATCTAATTTACTTATATCAAATTTTTTAATCATTCTATTCTCCTTCATTTTTAAAATATTAAAAGTAAGAGTAGAATACACTCATGAAATTCACCCTTTCTATTGCTTTTCTAAATTTATGTTGTTCTATGGATATACATTCTTGTCAGATTTTTTTCACCCTCGGCTTGGACCATACACAGAAACTCCCAACCATGACGCTCATAAAAAGACGTGTGATCTGTAACAAGATAAAGTGTATCAATATTTTTTTCTCTCATATCATCACATACATAGTTCAGCATTTTACCAGCAATTCCTTGACAGCGATAATCATCTTCCACATAAACAGCACATACATTAGGAGTTAAATCTTTTCTGTTATGAAAATCATTTTCTATTACACCAAGTCCACCTACAATTTTATCTCCTATTATTACTATATACCATTGTGGAACAGGAGTTTTATTTTTCATACATTCATCTATGCTTTCAAGATATGCTTCAAGGGGAATATTCCACTTTTCATGAAACCAATTTGCCGCGTAGTTTTTCAATTCAGGGTGTTCCTGTATTTTTATAATTCTATAATTGCTCATTTTTCACTCCTCAAAAATTAATATTATTACAAGATATTTTTAAATACCACATTATTCAATTTTCAAAAAAGAACTCTTGTCATATATTTTCTTAGATATTTTCATGTATATGATTCATCACACATTATAATATCCTCAGGGGTTCCCGCTGTTACTATCTGACCACCATTTTCTCCTTCATCTAGGCCCATATCTATTATATAGTCTGCAGTTTTTATAAAATCCAAATTATGTTCAATTATCCTTTTTAGTGGCATATTATCTTATACTCATAGCTTATGTCAACATTACTTTTTACCATGTTCCAAACAGGGCATAACGACTCTTCCATCAGTTTTATAGTCCTCTCAATCTCATCAGTCTGTGCGTCCTTTGATGCAATTTCAAATATTAAATGTATACTTTTAAAATATGTAGGATAGGTTTCTCTTCTTTCACCTGAAGCAATTACTTTTAATTCAGATACAGTCTTGTTCATCTTCCTAATCAATAAAGCTAAGGTCATCCCACTGCAGGTTGCCAGACTCATAAGAAATAGCTCAAGTGGAGTATACCCATCGCCTTCCACGGAATCAATAATTATCTCCTTATTATAACGTGATACCCCTGAAAATTTCACCTTGTCATTTATAAGATCTGCTGTTACTGTCAAATTATTACTCACAATAAAACCTCCTAAAATTACATTTATACTATTTGAGAATATTTCGAATTACCTCAACGATAAATTTGGAATTTATTGTTGTAAATATCCTTTTTGATTGAAATAGTTTAAATAGCGTTTCTTCTGTGTTTCTATCATTTCTCCAGAGTTTACAAAAGAAATGAAATCTGTTTCATTTAACCATTTATATGACATAGTTTCTCCCTTTTGAAGTGTTATAGATGTTTTATCACAATCCGTAACGCACAAGAAAGTATAGAAAATACACTTATCATCATCGAAAACAAAATGGTCAACCTCTTTATTTATATTGGTTCAGTAACTAAAAACTTTAATTACAGCATATTCTAAAAATATTTATAATTTTAAGTTCGCACTTTTCTTACAATTTTCTATTTACAAACATGGTTTAATATGATTATTATAGCATAATTACAATAAAATGTATGTATATAAAAAGCCCCCCTATAAAGAGATGCTATGTTAAATTGTCTAGTAACTCTGAATCTATTTCATTTTCTAGGATATAGGTATAGTCAAATGCACGTACTTGTTTATAGGTGTAGTCATAGTTGGTTTTTGACATTAAGTTTTTTGTAGGAAAAATATATGGTATGTCAATCCATACAATTGTAGCAAAGAAAATGAAAATAACTATTCCCCAAATGATTTTTTTCTTATTCACAAATAATCCTCCTAATTTTAAAGCGTGTTGCAGATTTTTTTGCAACACGCTTCTTTATGTTGATTATATATTAAACTTGTCCACTTTTGTTTTAAATTTCTTTATCAAGCATTATTTTTAAATCTTTGGCAATCTCTTGTGAAAAATTATGTTTTTTATCACTAAATGTCCACCCAAATCCGTCTCCCTTATATCTTGGAAAAACATGCATATGGTAATGTCCAATATCATTAAATTCTCCACCATTTTGCATTANNGGAGAATACTTTTCTTTAATTACCTTAACAATTCTTTTAGATAATACCATCATAGACGTTACTACCTCAGTTGGAATTTCATCAGTATCTAAATAGTGGCTTTTAGGAATTATAAGTACATGGCCTTCATTTATTGGCTCTATAGTTAAGAAGCACATAATTAAATCATTCTCATATACTAAGTTACATGGTAAGTCACCTTTTACAATTTTACAAAATATACAATCCATAGTTACCTCCTTAATTATTCTTAAACTTTCGTATTATAATACAATTATGATTTAAACCCCTATTGCTATATACATATAATAGCATATATTCCATAACTAAACTATTTGATTTTCAAAGATAATTATATAAGAATGTAGTGTGGTACTACCAATTGGTTATTTCGCTATTTCCTTGAAGTGTGAAATAACTCAACTACACATTATGCTTACACTTCAAAGTTATTAATCCAAAACTTTTTTGTAATACTGAATTGTATAATATGTTTCGTATCCAATCGCTTTATAAAATTCTCTGCTTCCTCCTATCATATATGTTGCACCCATTTTAGCGGTTCTGTTTATTGCTTCATAAAGTAATGCTTTCGCCAAACCCTTGCGACGATATTGTGGCACAGTAGACAATGGCTCGAGAAAGGCGTAATGATTAACCTCATCCAGCCAAATCAATCCATAAGAGCAATAATCTCCATTATCTGCTTTTGCAATAAAAAGCAAATCTTTTCGAAAATTCGGCATATTCAAACCAAGCATATAGCCATCAAGATCGTTATCATCTTCATGATCAAACCCCTTCCAAACGGCATTTGCTGCTTTTTTATAATTGTTTTCTTCATCAAAAGTAATTATTCTGAAACCATCTGGTAATTCAACTTTTGGCAATCCTTTTGAATAATCATAAACCGTTAAATCATAGTCCCATGAATGAGTGTAGCCTTTTGATAATAGCAGCTTTTGAAATTCAGGTTCAACTGTAGAAGTCCTAACTTGCAAAATTTTCTTTCCATCATCATTTATAGCATATAAATTTTTTTCAGCGTATTCAAGAAGTTCAGGCTTCATGTATTCATAGCTGTTTGCAGTAAAAATGTATGCTTCTCCAAGCTTTGACTCATAAGAACATAATGCAACAATCTCATCATTATCTTGCCATATACCAATTTTATAATGCTTTACAAAATCAAACCATGGCAATCCTTGAGTGTACTCCCAAGTGGCTTCAGCCCAGTGTCCATTTCTTAGATATGGTACATAATTATTTCTAAAAAACATAGAAACTTTTTCGAAATCAGTAAACATACAATAATTTTTAAACGAGATACCCATTTTTATCCCTCCTTGTTTAAAATCATATGGTAATTAATAAGTTAAGTATAGGTAATAAACAATATAGAAATAACTTTTATCTCTTAGATTCTTACTATTGTTCATTATTACTCTCCATCTCTATTTTCTATTTCAATGATAGTCATGATAGCGTAATTGGCTAAATCTAATAGTGTATCAATAATGCTTTCATCTTTTACTTCAGCATCCTGCTTAATTAATTGCTTATATCTTCGCAATTTATCTTCTAATCTTATTGCAGGCATAGTCAAACCATACTCTTGAAATCCTTTTGTAAAACTATCTCCATAATCTTTATTCTTTGTGGTATGTATTTAATTTAATTTTCCACATATTTTCTTATGTTGATCAATTTTTTCCATATAAAACACTCCTTTCATATGATTCGTAATTTCATGCTATTATAATGTAATTATAACATATTTTTCAAATACCGTACTATTCAATTTTCAAAGATCAATATGTCTTAATTAGTTCGCAATATAAGAAAATTACACACTAACATCACTTCAAATTATGATTATTCTACATGGTAGGTATCGTCATTACCTGAGCATATTTCAATAAGGTTTCCTTCTGGATCTGCAACATAACAGATTCGCATACCATAAGATTCAGTAGTAGGTTTATAAACTGGCTTTGCTCCTGCATTTACAACACGTTGAAATTCTATATCTACATCAGAATAATTAGGAACATCAAAACAAAGCTCCATATTGCCATTTATGCCTTTATTCCAATGGTATACCTCAGGTATAGATTCTTCAAAACCTTCTCTTGTGCATAAAATAAAATGATGAATTTGTCCTTCCATTTCAATAGCTGTAAATCCACTGCCATCCCAATTTATATTTAATCCCATTATATCTTTATAAAATTTAACCATAGTTTCCATGTTATTGACATATAATCCAATTGCTCCAAATCTCATTGTTATACCTCCGTTAATTCAAATAATCTTTTAGTTCACCACAAATTATAATTATTCACTTACATTTACAGTTTTATATACTTATTGTAGCATAAATACTATATATTGTATTTTAATATTTGAAAAAATCACTTCTATAAAGAGGTGCTCTAAGTAGCGTATGATTAATTTTTCATATTATTTAAGTCACAAAATAAAAAATACCGCATAATTCACTTCTGAATAAGACGGTATTTAAAATAATATTATCTTCTAGGGTTTTCAAAGGAAGGTGGTGTTGGGTTTGGAGCTTCATGGGAAGGGCCTGGAGTTGATAAATCAAAATATAACTTAGAATCTTCAGTAACTCCAAAATCCTTATTTGAACCGCTCTTTTGAACTTTATTTAAAGCCTCTCTAAATAATGCGTTATGAGCTTCTTCTCTATTAAGTAAAAAATCTATTGTTGCTCTTACTTCTTTATCCTCTATCTGTCTATAGAGATATTCATAAACAACCTTTGCTCTTTGTTCAGATGCTATATTAGATAGTAAATCTGCAACTAAGTCTCCCGTAACAGTTACATAATCTGCTGTCCATGGAGCACCTGATGAGTTAATAAGTACAGGCGATAAACCACATTGTACATGTGTTTGAATTTCTCCATTACATACTTCAGTATTATTAACATCATGACCATTCAAAAGATTTATAGTTTGTGCAACCATTTCCATATGGCTAAGTTCCTCAGCTCCTATATCTAAGAATAAGTCCTTTATTTCAGGATCTTTTATTCTAAAGCTCTGAGAAATATACTGCATAGCTGCTTTTAACTCACCATTTCCTCCTCCTAGTTGTTCTTGCATTAGTACTGCATACTGAGGATTTGGTCTCTCTACTTTAACTTCATGTAACAATTGCTTTTTATGTTCAAACATTCTACTTCCTCCTAATAATATATTTTTATTAAATTTATTATTAGCAAAGTTTCAGTGTAATATTCTACACCTTTACCATAATACGGTATTAAAAATAATAATATTTGATTATATCTTTATTCATCATTGAAAGTATCTACTTTCGAAACCTAAACTACCTATAGAAATAGATGATTTATTAATTGGAAGGATGGTCAATGGCTTGAACATCTAATTCCAATGATTTCAATGATTTCATTCTCCTTTCTAAAAATGGTCTTTGCCATTTAAAATAATATCAGCTAAAGCCTCTGCATTTTTATAATAATAAGTGAAACCTTCATCTCTTTCAAGAGATTCATCATTTAATTCTCTTTCAATAAATTCAATACATTCATTTAGCCGTGAAAGTGTCACATCCCAAAGAAACTGTTTGTAATCAGGTTTATATAACAATTTATCATATATGCTTTTTAGGAAAATCTCTCTATATTCATCTGTCATATAAAATGGAAAAGGAAAAAACTTCTCTGATCCGTGGGATATTAAACGCGCAATATCCAAAGAATAAGGCATAATACCTGCAAATGCCCAGTCTATTAAAACAATACCTTCATTGCTTTCTATTGCATTACACTGCAAGAAATCCCCATTACATAAGGTGCGTGGACATACTAACTGTCTATCTAAAAAAACACCATATGCAGAAGATAGTTTCTGCTCATTTATAAGACATTTTGACCTTCTATTTATTCTTGTCCAATATCTTTCAAATCGGTTGTCCAACTCATTATCTTTAAAGTCATTTTCCTGCCAGTACATATTAAAAATACTAGAAAGACTGTCTGCACATCCATAAGCCATGTCTTCATTAAATATTCGTAAATCTGTTCCAGCTATATATTCAATTAATATCCACCTCACGTTGTTAATATAAGCCCATCCCTCAAGTTTTGGCACAGGTAGATTTTTATTCTCAAGAAACTTTTTATAAACTTCTACCTCATATTTATCTGACTTTTTCAAAATATATGTCTTATCATCTGACATTATTTTATAGACATTATATGCCCTGTCTACACCTTCTCCGTTATCGTGAAAACGTTCAATATTAATTTTCTGTGAAAGTGTTACATTAATTACATCAAGAACACTCTTCAACATGTTTATATGGTTTATATCTCTTATTTTTTCTGTATATACCCCTTTCATTGGATATCCCCCTTTTGTTCTATGAATACAATCTATAAAACCTAAACTACCTATGCTAAATGATTATTTTTTCGATTTTCTATTATCCCAGAAAATATTACAATTAATATACCCCAAAATAAAAATTTAGTAAGAAAGTCAGGGATTTTTTCACCTAGTAACATAAGCATAATTATTACAACAATATTTAAAACATATATAATTAAAGCAATTTTTGAAATTTTATTCATTCATATACCTCCTTGAAATAGCTGATTTATTCATTTGAATAATGGTCAATGGCTTGAATAGCAAACTCCAATGATTTAATTCTTCTTTCTAAAAGTGTTCTTTGAGGACTTCCAACCTTAGACTTAGCATAAACTCTTTCAATTGATGGGAGTAAACCAGTAAGAACATTTCCAGCTTCAACTAATTCTTTCTCATTGTAATGGTGGGGTATTTGATTCCAAACTTTCTCTAGCATGTCCAACCCAATGTGAAGAGCTTTAAGTCGTTTCTTTATTAAGGTAGTATTTGACCCTTTCTCTGTCATCTGAGCCAAGGCCTTTTCGGATTTACTGATAGTTGACTGGAAGGATTTTATTGATTCCAATTTACATTCATCTGATATATTTTCCATGTTAGTGCTCTCCTTTTTTCGTCTATTAATTATTTTGATTCACGAGGTTAAACCATATTTGGTAATTTTTATAATATGTATTTATATTTGATTATATTAGCTAATATATTTAAAATACGGCTTAACTACCTCTTATTTATACTTTATAATCTTAGTATTTACTTATAATCTGCAAATATCAGCTAAAGCATTAGTAAATAGTTTCGGTTGATCAAGCATCATAAAGTGACCAGCTTCTTTTATAATAAACATTTTTTTGTTTGGTGCATTAATTGAATTAAAATAACGACTTGCTATTGTATGCGGGGCTTGAAAATCTCTGTCTCCAAGAATATAAAAAACAGGTATTTCATAATCACGACTTTCTTCATATAAACTATGTGAAAATAAAAAATCCCAAAGTTTTTTATTACTACTCATCCCTTTAAATAAACTCACAATATCTGACAACCTGAAAATTGGGCTTTTAAGTAATGTTTTTATTATAAGAATAAAATTCATTCCAACCTTATACTTTCCTTGCAGTATTCTAATTCTTTGTAATTTCTTTATCATAGGCTTTTCGTAATTTTTTTCGGGATAAACCCCTATTTTTTCAAGACTGTCTAAATCCTTTTTATTGCCCGCTTTTATTATTAATTCCCTTACTCTTTCGTAACCAATCTTTTCATTCTCCACTATATCTATTACTTGTCCTGCACCGATGTAGTATAATACCTCTTGAGGATATTTCAGCACAAATAATGTTCCCAGTACACTTCCCCAAGAATGACCTAATATAACAATCTTCTCCTTGTTATATTTCTTTTTCAAATAATTAACTATTTCAAATAAATCATCTATTAATTCTTCACAAGAAGGATAGTTACTATTTCTTTTCGATTTGGTTAATGTTTTTCCTGCACCTCTTTGATCCCAATGAACAATGTTAAAAAAACTTGATAATTCTTTTTGAAAAGCATATGCGAATGTTGACTCTGGCATTCCTGGACCACCATGTAAAAATAAAAGGACAGGAAGTTCAGCACTGATGGTGTGGTGTAACAAGTATTGTTCTATTCCATTGATTTTGATATATTCTGAAGAATAATCGTTCTGTTTTTTCATAACTTACACCTCCTCTATAAAAATAATCTCTATTTCTGAACATACTGGTATTTCAACATTATTACTTATAGTTGTACAAATTTTATTTTACTACCTCACCATTATATCCACCAGTAATTTCAATAATGTTATCATCAGGGTCTTTTAATTGAAAATAATAATATGGTGTTCTGGAATAAAAATATTTTATATTAGTAATCTTCGTTGATATATTTAAACTTATAATCCTATCGTATTCCTTTTGCAAATCTTCAATCCAAAAATTTAAAACAAACTTATTTTTATTAGGTGCACTTGTTACACCAGTGAAATCAAATTCTTTATCATATTTGCCTATACTTATTATCTTATCAGGATTTTCTTCATCGAAGTGTGGATTAAGCATAGATATGTTGTGTCCTTCAAAGTGAAATTCTGCAAACCTATTTTGATTTCTACAACTTACTTCTATATCAAGCAATTTACTGTAGAAATCTATAGATTTATTAATATCTGCTACAACAAGATAAATGGAACCTAAATGTAACATAAAAAAATCCTCCTCTACTTCTTTTTCCAACGTTTCAAATTTGGCATATTTTTTTCTCCATAGTTAATCTCTCCTATCAATATTTAAATTGTTAATTATGTATTATTATACCATTTAAAAATTGACACCTGTATGTCAACTTTAAAAATAATTTTCATAAGCTTCTTTAAATCTATTTGCAACTTCACTTTTTAATGATTCAGGAGAAATAACTTTAGCATGATTCCCAAATGACATAATCATCCCATAAAGCCACTCATCTTTAGGATAATTCAATGATACAGTAAAAGCTCCATCCTCATTAGATTTTATTTCATGTTCTTCAAAATAATCAAATACTTGATATGCCATACATTTATCTATTTTCATAGAAAACGAAATTTTATTTTGCGGAGAATCTATATATTTATCAATTTCTTCTTTATCCTCTATGTTAAGCTCCTTCTTTTTAAAAGACTCATCAAGACATTCAACTCTTTTCATTCTTGACAATTTAAATACTCTAATAGCCTGTTTTTCTTGACAGTACCCTCTTAAATACCATGCATGTCCTTTAAACCAAAGCTGTATTGGCTCCACTTTACGAGTTGAAATATCTCCAATTCTACCGTAATAATCAAATTTTAAAACACGTGTTTTCACTATTGCAAATTTTACTCTTTGAAATAATTCTTGATGTTGATTACTCCAATCAGAAAAATCTATCGAAATCCAATTTGGATTTTTTATTTGAAATAGCCCAGATAATTTAACTAATAAATCATTAATAGTGCCTTTTTCTACCTCTTGTATACTTTGAATGGCTGCTAAAATTTGAATCTGTTCATCTTCAGATACAATACTTTTTTCAAAAACAAAATTATCAAGGATTGCAATTCCTCCATACTTTCCTTTTTTAGCGTATATAGGAATTCCAGCCATACTTAACGTTTCCACATCACGATAAATAGTTCGTACAGATACTTCAAAATGTTCTGCTAATTCACTAGCTTTTATACATTTTTTTTCTGATAGCAAATACATTATTTCAAATAATCGCTTCAATCAATCTCCCCCCAAAATGGTGTACAACTAATCAATTATCAACATTAAATCCTCTCCTGCAGGATATCTATATTGTACATATATTGAATAAAACTTACCACAATAGAATTATATGGTAAGCTTTGTATAAGGTATCTTCTCTATATATTTTGTCATAACAAAAATATTTTAACCGTGATTATAAGCTATATGTTCTGAACCGAAAAATTTAGGATTCTCACTACTTATCATTTCAAAAATATTATCATTTAAAAAACTAGGTAATAAATATATTTTCTTTAAGTTATTTATATCAATCCATTCACTTTTAAGTTGCATATCATCTATTTCTGTAGGATTAATAGTTTTGTCATTTTTTAATTTACATATAAAAATATGATATATTTTATGAATATAATCAGGATATAACTCTCGTGTTTTAGGGCTATCACATATTTCTTCATATAAAGCAGAAAATCTTATTGGTACAACATTGTATCCTGTTTCTTCAAGACATTCTCTTATAACAGCCTCATGTAAAGTTTCATATATATCTTGTCCTCCACCTGGCAATGAATAATAATTCCCATTATTCTCATCAAAGCACTTGTTTAATAAAATTTTATTGTTATCTATAATAATTGCTTTTGCTGCACTTCTAATGCTCATTTTTACCTCCATAAAAAACTAACCGGTTGTTAAAATACTTTTTGTCTGACACTTAAAAAGAACTTCATCTTTTCATTTTAATATCTCACATAACTTATAAGCAATATAAGAATATTGTGTATTAATATAACTTCTGATTATGATTATTTTGCGAGTGTTAGAGGAAACTTATTCATTGATGTATATTTTGATACTCGAAATCCGAGATTTTCATATAATGGTTTCCCTTTTTCAGTCGCCATTAAATCAACTGCGGCAACGCCTAATAGCTTTGCTTCCGATAAAAGTTCAGTCATAACTTTAGTTGCAATGCCTTTTCCTCTATATTGAGGGTATGTAAAAACATTGTATACCGTACCTACAAGATATGATGAAAACGCTATCATCGGAGGTCTTTCCACGATTGACATAAATGCAGTTGCTAATACTTCATTTTCATTCTCGGCAATGATAGCAATAAATCCCTTGTTAAGGTGTTGAGTAAAATATTCTTCTAACTTCGTTCTAATATCTTGCACCTCTTCCGAAGAATACACACCTTTTTCTGCAAACAGGTAATCCATACGAATATTTATGAGGAGGTCAATATCCTCTTTAACCATTTTTCTTACTTTCATGTTTTGCACCACCTTATATTTATAATCTTCAGTTCGCACTTTTCTTGAATTGCGAAATAAAAAATTATTTAATTTTATTTTGTATTAAATTAATATTGTTTAGTTATTTCTTCTTCTTTAAGTCCAAAATGTAAAGCCAATGCACTCATCACCTCTTCCTTAGTATCAACTCCAATATTATCTCTAACTAGTGTAAAAAAACCACTATTTCTATATTTTTCATAATGTTCTTTGTTATTTACCCTCGCAATTCCTTCTAAATAATTAGCCATAACCTTTTCTGGATTTTTAGACTTCATGATTTGTTCTTTTATAAATTTTTTATCAGCATCATCTCTATTAAAAAACTGTTCTACAGCCATTGATTGCGGTGATAGCATAATAGCAACTTGATTGTAATCCGCAATATTTTTTAATAATTCTACTGGAATATTTGTATCAACGATAACTTTTCTGTCCTTAGACACTCTAATTAATTCTGCTACTTCAAATTCTGCTATCTCCAAATTACTTTCCTCAATCCATTTTTCATATGCTTCAGGACTTCTATTAACAAACTCCTGCCAATCTTTCATGGTTTCAAAATAACAAACATTAGGAAATAATTCAGGCTTTGCAATTTTACTAGTCATATTAAAATGGTAATTTTCCTCACGTGAAATTAAATTGTATTTTTCCGCAAGACGTTTAACCATTGTTGATTTTCCTGCATAAGCTGTACCAGTAATAAACATTGCATTTTTTAAACAATATTTAATAATACTATCATCTATTTTCATATTTTTAGCTCCTTAAAACTTAATAATCTACTCTAATACTATTATAATATATTCTACAAAATACGAATTAAAACACAGTAAAATTCACTTCTGAATTAATAGGATATCCTGGTTCCTTGACTTTATTTTCTCTCTACAATTTCACCATTACTTTTCAAAATACTCTTCTCTGGAATATAACCTCTTACAGAACTTAATGGATAAACAATACTATCTTTTCCTATTATTGTCCCTGGGTTTAAAACTGAGTTACATCCGACTTCAGCTGAATCGCCTAGAATTGCACCAAATTTCCTTAAACCAGTTTCAACAATATCTGTACCATATTTTACTTTTACTAATGTTCCATCAGACTTTAAATTGGAGGTTATTGCACCTGCCCCCAAATGGGCTTTATACCCTAATATTGAATCACCAACATAATTGTAATGGGGAACTTGCACTTTATTAAAGAGGATTGAATTTTTAATTTCAGTTGAGTTTCCAATTACAACATCATTACCAATGATAACATTGTCTCTAATGTAAGCAGAATGCCTGATTCCGCAATTGTAACCGATAATCGCTGGACCGTTTATAAGAACACTTTTTTCTATAGTAGTGCCTTTGCCAACCCATACAAATTCCTTTATTCTTTCAAAATCGCTTGGCAGATTCTTTGCATATTCAAAAATGAAATCCTTAATTTCTGTAAGAGCTTCCCAAGGATACTTAACCCCTTCAAATATGGCTCTTGCATCTAATTCTTCAATGTTTAATAGTTCGTTTACAGAAACTTTCATTATAATCCTCCTCTGATTTATTTCGTCATATCCTACAATTATTCATTTGTAAATTCAACCTACTAACGTATTGATAAACAAATTTTAGGTCACTTTCAAAAATAAGTAAACCCTGAAACCCGCATGAACACAACAACTAGTTTTATAGTTAAATATATACATAGTTAAATAGGTTCATATTTTTATATTTAAATAGTTCTCTATATCCATTTTTACCTATATAAATAGGTAAGTATATACCTATTTATATTTAAAACTAGTCAAGGATATTTTTTTCATTTTAATATCTCACATGACTTATAAGTAATATAAAAATATTGTAACCAGATTATAAAAATACAAAAATATATTACAGTTTTTTAACCATTATTATGAATTCCGTATATCCATCAGAAGTCTCCAATACATTTCTTTCAGTTTCTTTAAAACCTAACTTTTTATATATCTTTATTGCTCTTTCATTGAAGGATGCTACCATTAGCTTAACATTATTTCCTTTATAGTTTAGTCTTTTAATACCAAACTCAATGCATGCTCTGGTAAATTCTTTGCCCAAGCCTTGTCCCGTTAACTCAGGTTTGATCCCTAACCCTATGGTCATTTGTCCATCCTCTAACCAGTGGCAATAAAATCCTATCATATCTTCTCCATTAAAACAGGCAAAATATCTTACCTCGCTATCTGGTTCTAAAAATTCCTTTAAACCATCTTCTGATGGCATATCATAAAATGAATAAATTCCATCATAGTGCCACTTGTTAACTTCACGTATATGTTCTATTTTAAATTCCTTAAATTCTAAATTCATTTTTTATCCCCCCATTTTGGTGAAGCATATTTATTATTAAATATTATAAAATCATTAATTTCACCTCTTAATTATAAAAAGACTATGGGATATTACTCTCCCCTCAGTACTTGTCTTTATAAGATAATCATACTTATAATTTTTTACAGTAGTTATTTATATTAAATTTTATTACCTAATCTAAGAAAAATGCGAACAAGCTAACTGATAAATTGGAATTTGTCAGCTTAATATATTGCTTATTTTGAAAAGTACTACTTTAACCGCTTCCTCATGACAAGCCCTTGTTCAGTCTCAAAAGACACATTAAATCCACTTTTTTTATACATCTCAAAATAGCCGCCAAAATCTGATGATTGATAACTAGATTCTTTGTATGGGTATGCCTCCACAAAGTCAAATCCATCCTGGACCGCATCCTTACACACACGCTCCAATAGCAGTGTGGCAATGCCTTTTCTTTTCATCTCCGGCGCAATCACGAAACAAAATATGGATTTCACCTTTATGCCCGTGTTAAATCCCTCTAAAGGTACATAATCCATAAATCTTCGCCAACTAGCGCATTTCAAACAATCTGATTTCGTATTTGCGTTGCACCATCCAACGACCGTATCACCACTATAAACAAGATAACCTTGAATGTTATTGCCTTTAACATATTGTAAGGCACATTCTCTTCTTTTCGCTACTGTTGAAAGATCTTTGCCCTCATAATCATCGTTACACCAACACACACAATAACATTTATGCTCGTCCACATTGTTATCGTGTGGCGTAGTGTCAAAAAAATGCACGTAATCTTCTGCAAGCTCTGGTATTAACTTGCGTATCTCAATATCCATTCATTTACCTCCAGTAATATAAATAACTTACAATTCAAATTCCTGTTTATCTGTTTGTTAACTAGGTATCACTACTTCGCAATTTACTACAATTTACCAATTTACCAATTTTCCATATACAATCATAATTATAATACTTATTATAGAACAATTACAATATAATGTTTCAATATACAAAAAACACCTCTATAAAGAGATGCTCTAGTCAGTGTATGAATAACGTTTATTATAATTTGAGTTATTAAATAAAAAATACCGTCGTGATATATTAACCTTACTTATAATTATTATGATATTCTCGATCCAGCATACTAAAATAGAATTGGTCGACCCACTTACCTCCACATAGATACTCTTCCCTAAATACACCCTGCTTTGACATACCTGCTTTTTCCATTATTGATGCAGATTTTTTATTTTCGCAATGGCACATACCTAATACCTTATGAGCTTTCAATTCATTAAATGCAAAGGAAAGCAAAAGCTGTACACTCTCTAAACAATATCCATTACCTTGAAACTCCGGCAAGATAACATATCCAATTTCCCAGCTCTTTCGTGAAGTAATACATTCCCATATATAAACTACTCCCATCTGTACCCCATCTGAACTGCGTTTAACAATAAAATCAAAAACATCATTTTCTTCAATTCGCTTAATAAACTTCTTTCGAATACGATCTTCGTCAGTCTCAACATGTTCCTCATAACACCATAATTCTTCATCACTTTCTTCATTACATATAAACTCCATATGTTCTTCAGTTACAGGTACAAGTTCTATAGATTTTCCTTTTAATAGATGTTGTATTTGTTTTTCTATATTTATATTTTCCATTGTTATCCCCCACTTTTTCATTTTCCTCTGCTAATCTAATTTCATATAACATTCTAATACCTCTCTATATTTCCTATATCGGTGCAGACCTGTTTGCTTTTATTGCATAATCATCAAGGTAATCTGGTAATCTTTCCTCTATACTACATCCATCTAATGAATACCAAGTTACGTTTTCAATGACATCACACAAACTTTTGCCATGAAATACTTTAGAATTTAAAATATCCTCTAATTTAGCATAATCATAGGCTTGTAAGCCATCTGATGTTAATCCATACCAGTATACTTCTTTACCTAGATTATCTCTATCTGGCATTTTCCCAAGCCAGCAATCTTCATATTCTGTGTCATCATCAATACAAAAGTTCATTTCAATACATGAATTATACTTTACTACATCACTTTTTAGTACTGTTATTAAGTCTTGCAATTTGATTATGGCCAACAATCTCACCCCTAATACTTGTATTCATAAGATAGCCTGCTTTGTAATTTCTACTCCTCGATTTATACATAATTAGAATAGCTCATCTAATAAAATATAGTATTTTATTTTTCCATAATCAGGTTTTATTTCTAATTCTTCAAACAACATATCTGTATATCTTGAATCAAAATCCATTAATTCACGAACACATAATGCAATATCTTGATATAGATCGCCAACTCCTGCTCGTCCCATATCTATAAAGGATGTAATATCTTTACCATCTGTAAAGTAGTTATTAAAACAATAGTCTCCATGTGTAAACACTAATTGCTCTACCGGCTTATTCCTTAGGAGATAATTAAATACATCCCTAGATGTTTCAAGGCCTTCCGTATATTTATTTCTATCCACTCTTCCAATCAAATTATGATCAATCCTGCATTTTGCTTTTTCTAATTTTTCCTCTATTCTACTGTTAAAATTACATTCTGTGATATCAACACTCTGCAATTTCTTTATACCAATGGCTGCTAAATGAACTAATCTTTCTGGAGTTTTTCTATATGCTTCATCTTCTAGCATCTGACCTTTTGCATTCTCTATCAGCATATAAGAAATGTCATTTTCTATCACACGATAAATCACTTTTGGTACTGATAGTTTTCCATACAACCACTGGTACATCTCATATTCTCTGATCACTTCATCATTAACCTTTTCTATCTTTAAATAATAAGATTTTTCCATATCAAAGCACTTAATTACTTTTGCTTTGGACATACCTTCTTTATCTACTTCAAAGTGCATACCTTCAAGTATTTTTTCTAATTTATTTGGTAAATACATATATTTTCCCACCAATCCTTTTTCTATATAAATATCTGGTTTTCCATATTCATTTAAAACTATTCTTATGATCCTGTTGGTCTATTTATTTTTTCATCTCTCCATAGTCTTAACAACTTTTTCATTTTTTTTCTGCTATCAATAACGAAAAACGGTTTATTAGGATATTTTTTATGTAAATTCATTATAGTATGTTTACGTGTTTTAGAGAAACTCCATAAGCCTTTACAAAGACGTAAAAACTCCTTATCAAGTTTTTCTTCAAGATATTGGGGTATATCCGAACGCTTTTTACCATTTCTTGTTAATACACTAACCAAACATATGAAACGATTTATATCAAGAAATATTATTAAATCTGCTGCTTTAAATCGCAATTCCATTGTGTCAGTATGATTTCCCTCAATTATCCATTTTACCTTTGATGTAAGTTCCATTTGCTTCTTTATCCATTCTTCTCTCGGTGGTTGTTCCCAATTAGGACGCCAAAACTCAACATCAAGATGAATAAGTGGCAAACCCGTGATAACAGACAATTCTTTAGATAAAAAACTTTTTCCACTACCATTATTACCAACAATAATAATGCGATTGTATCCTAATATACTCAATACTATCACTTCCTAAAATATAAATAATCCTTGATTAACAAAACTTACAATTTTTCATTTGCAAACATAGTTATATATACTAACTATATTTTATAAGAAATAAATATTATAATTTCTATTTTTATTTTATCCATTAGAATAATAGCATACTAATAGCTACTAAACCTATAAAAATTGCAGCAATAAATAGCATAACTGCTTCTATGTTTCTATTATTCTTATAACTATCCCATGAATTTAAAATAGTTACTAAGGAAGCCAATAGAAACATAATGGGCGTATTCTCCCAAATCCCTGTTATGTGTAGTAATGACACAATAATAACTAAAACCCCAAACACTATTTTGGGATACTTCAATTTCTCAACACCTCCTTATTTAGCATTAAATTAGATTATAAATTATTAGTATATTTTTTATTATTTAACCCTTTCCTTAAAATATAAAGGATTAATAATATTAAAATAGAAAAAGTGATTATCCACCATAGTTTTATCATAAATGAATGAGTATATTGCCATATATGTCCTATTTCATCAGCATGCAAAACCTTATAATTCTTTGATTCATACCATGATAACGCATTTTCTGTACTAACCTTATAAGAGTTATTTAATAGTTGAATATCATTAGTTTTAACAATAACAACTGTTGGGTCATTAACAAACGTTATTTTAGCTGTAAATAGCTTTATATATGACAGTCCCATAAATAATACAATACCTATTATTAATGGGGTATGTCTAAAGAAATTATTCAGTTTCATATTTCTTAATCTCCTTCGATCAATTTATTATAATTACACATACCTATAAAATAATTATACATGAATATAAGCAAGTATACTCTAATTTTTCAAAATATCAATATTAATTAATTTATTAAATATTTCAATCAGAATCATCTTAATTTAAAAGTGAAATTTACCCTCGTCATATGTAGATAAAGCTAAATAAGTATTTAATTTTTTCTTTGAAAATTGAATAGTACGGTATAAAACAAATATATAAATAATGGTCAATTTAGAATATAATAGTATTATGTGAGTTAGTTGGCTATTAAACTACTGGAAAATAAGAATTTGTAATGGAGATTAGTTATATTTTCTGAGAGCTTAATTTTGAATTGGTAGAAAGCAAACATTAGGTGAAACGTAAAATCGTCCATCCATTAAAATTTAATGAATACTTCAAAATGTGAGGTGAAGAAATCATGACAGATAAAAAAATTATAGTACAATTTACCATGCTGACATTTTGCATTGCCTATGTTGTATCAGGTGCTTTGATTATTCTTGGGCAGTTCGGATACTCGGTTTACAATTGGGTTCACTCGTTACAGCAATTCGTGATGAACATTCCTTTTGCAATCTATATTTTGTCACCCGCTATTGCTTCATATATCGTTCTGAAGAAGAATAACAAAATAGCAGGTTTTAAGGAATGGTTGAAAACTGTTTTTTATTTTAAAAATAAAATTTTCCTCTATTTGTTTGTTGTTGCAGGGCTTGCACTGTATTTTTTGATACATATTGCAGTTTCAGGCCGCAGGGAAATGGTGCTCCCATTTTATACATTCTTCCTTTCTCTACCTGGGGGGCTTATTATCGGTGGCTTGGAAGAAGCTGGCTGGATGTACATATTGCAGCCTGAGCTTGACAAAGAATATGGCTTTGTTTTTTCTTCCATTTTTACAGGTATAGTTTGGATTTTTTGGCATATTCCTCTCTTTTTTATTCCGGGGACTAATCATGGAGAGGGACTCATTAACTTTTGGATGTTTGCAGTTCAACTCATGGCATTTCGTTTTTTTAACGGAGCAATCTACAAAATATCAGGAAAAGGCTGTGTGTTTATGTGCGTATTATTCCATACCATGTTTAATGCAGCATCCCCCCTCTTTGGCACCATGACTATGACTTGGTTAGGAACTATTGTGGCAAATACTGTGATTATTGTTGTTTCAATTATAACTGTTGTGATCTACAACAAAAGTGTAGTGTAATAGTACACCCCTGCATCCTTATTTAAATTTGTTCTTTAAAAATTGAATAGTACGGTGTTGGGAAATATGTTATAATATGGTCAAAGTAAGCGTGTTTAAATTAGTGGATAAAAAATAACAGGAGGTATTTTTATGGATTTTAGGATAATATCATTGCCACCATTCAAAGCAGCATCATCTGGGATAGATAAAGAATTTAACTTTTCCCCTGACGGTATTTTAGGAAAGTTCAATAAGTATTTTTCTGCAATTAATCTATCTGAACGAGATAGTTTTATGCCCAGAGATTTTTTATGTTTTGATGAAGAAAAACAAGGCCTAGTATGGTGGTGGGCATTGAGTGATGATATGGATGATGGCAGTAACGAAATTGTTGATTTTGAAGGCGGGTACTATGTAACTTATTTCTTCAAAGATGGAGATGAAGAAACACGTGGTAAGTTATATAATCAAGTCTTGGAATATATTAAGAATTCTGATATTTTCGAACTGGATATCCGTCAAAATCATTATGGTATGGGACATATTATTACACCACCAGAGATTATAAAAGCACAAGGATGGGCACAAATGGAAGCGTTTATACCCATTAAATTAAAATCAACCTCCAACTTGTAATGAAAGTTACAGTGAAGTAATTGAAATGTAAAGCTGTAAAAGATATATAGCTCACTAAAAATAAAATCAAATATTTTATGAAAATACCGTACTATTCAAAACTGAATATACGGTATTTTTAGTTCGCAATATAATTAAAATCCAATTTATTATTTTATGAAAAATCAGCAAATATTGAATTAACCATTTAATATAGTTTTTCTATTATTCTATAGATTCTATTAATCTTACATAATTTACCACTTAATTTAATTCGTATTCATTGTTGTTATTTAATACTTTAATTATATCTCCAGTTTCAAGTACTGTTGACCAAAAATATCCGGGGTGATGTATTAACCTTACTTATAATTATTATAATATTATCGCTCCAGAATACTAAAATAGAATTGCTCAATACACTTATTGTAAATTGTTTAATGGAAATGTATATTTAAAAACACTAATCATATAATCTTTTTCTTGAAAATCTCCGCAATAATCAAATCCCGCTTTAGAATAATAGTTTTTTAATTTTACATTTCCAGCCCAACAGTCTAAATATAGTGTTTTTCTTAAATTTCTTGAAATCTTAAAGGCATAATTAACAATTTTAAGTCCTATATCTTTTCCTTGATACCCTGGTAATATTGCTATTCTGTAAAGATATAAATTATTGGGTTTGTTGATGTGAAGTACAGCATTAACATCCATGTCTTTTATAGAAAATGTTCCAACTATTAGCTTGTCTATTGTTATCATATAGATGTTTTTATTTTTTACGTCTATGTTTATTTCTTCAATATCCCAAGGATATGTCCATTGATTAATACTTTTTTGATGTAAGTTTAACGTTACTTTATTTAGTAACTCAACTATTATCCTTATATCATCTTCCTCTGCTAATCTAATTTCATATAACATTCTAATACCTCTTTTATATTTCATTTATAGGTGCAGACCTTTTTGCTTTTATTGCATAATCCTCAAGTAATCTGGCAATCTTTCCTCTATACTACAGTTCCTTCTTATTGAAAATTTAATATTAAAGTTATATTTGATAAACTTTTGCATTTCCTAACAATGATAGGTTATAACCGTCAACAATTATTGCACTTTGTTGTTGTGTAGTATATACCATCTTTCCATTTTCTCTTATATATTTTTCAATACTTTTATTTTGTGAATCAGTATTTTTATAGTGTACTTCAACTGCAAAATTGTCTATACATCTTAGTCCTTTTTCATAAATAAACTCTGGATAATCTTTATCTGGAGAAATATAATACTGTGAGCATTGCATCATAGCACCAGCACTCCATCCCATTATTATTCCTTACTAAAGAACGTGCCAATCTACTTCTTCTTTTGCCTTTTTTAATATAGAATTAATAAATTCATTCTTTGCATTTGTATATGAACCTCTATCATTAGTATACTTTGCAGCTAAATTCTTCTTTAGCCTTGAATATTCCTCAACGGCTTCCTTATTTAGTCTAAGATAATCACGAAAATAGATATGATTTTTCCACAATTCTCCGTTAATTATTTCTATATGCAAATAATGAGTTCTTAAATCTTCCCTTCCTTTAGCAAACATTACACGACCTTCAATCCCTGCATTATCTCTAAATTGATATCCATTTGCTTCTAATAAGTTTCTATGCTTATCTACATCATCCAATGATTTAACTCCTACAGCAATATCTATAATTGGTTTTGAATCAAGTCCTTCTATTGATGTACTTCCTACATGTTGTATATCTATAGCAGTTTCGCCTAACAAATGATACAATAGTTTTTCTTCTTCCTTATAAATCTCTTTCCAATTAAAACTATATGGAACAACCTTAACGGTTCCCCTCGCTAATCCAATCATTTATTTAACCACCTTAAACTTATTCATGTTATATGAAGATTAGTTTTCTTCACCATTTCCTAAAATTCTTCATTTACAACCATAAATATAATACTTATTATAGCACGATTACAATAAAATGTATCTATATGAAAAAAGCACCTCCTTAAAGAGATGCTCTAAAATAAATGGCTATGATTTTTAATCAAAGCCGTTAAATTCAATATTATGCTTATACTATTTGTCTTAATATTGCTTCTCATATTGTATAAGCATAGTCCTCAAGATTCTTTTGAACTTCAAATCCTTCTGGCATTTTTTCTGCTAACTCAATACTTTCAATGGTTATATTCCCCTTATTCCTTTTAGTCTTCATTAAGGTCAAAAAAGTTAAAGTTAATATATCCTCTACTGTAAATTTAAAATTATTTTATTTTTCATTATTTTGTAGTAAACTATATATAGTATGATTAATCCATAAAAGGTTTTTTTAGTAAGTTTAATTTCTGATTTGAGTAATTATATTAATTACGAGGAGAGTAAGTAGATGAAAAAGAGAACAAAGATCATATTTGATGCAAAAAAAGGAAATACAAGAAAATAATAGATCGGATTAGTTAACTTTAATATATATTGGAGGTGTACCATGAATAAGATAGAAAAATTACTAAAAATTCGTAAAATTTCTTTGGCATGCTTATTTTTATCTGTTCCTCTCTGCTTTATAGGATGTTTTTCTACCTCTGCTTTATTTCCAATTATTGGTATAAGTTTATTCCTAATATTTATTTTATTATCTATTTTGTTTTGGAAATGTCCTTATTGTAATTACAGGTTACCAATGAAATTTGACAAAGATAGTGATATTGATTCGGTATATCAATGTCCATATTGTAATAAGAAGTTTAATTGAAGTAAATATATATTTATGGACAATATCCAGATATGAAACATCATATGTAAAAAATGAAATATAAAAACAAATGGAAGAGCAATCTTCCATTTGTTTTTTATCACTAATATAAATTAAAATTTAAATATCTAGTCACTTTATGCCTCAATAGTGTACTTTCCTAAGGCTGATTGTAAAATAAAATTCTATAAACTACAATAGTCTTTATTAGGAATTCTATTAAGAAGAGTGCTCATAAAATTCCATTCTAACAAATTCTCCATAACCAAGGGGCGTATCTTTCCTATAAGTATCTACTACATTAAACCCTGCACTTTTATAGCATTTAATCGCCCTTTCATTGAAAGACCGAACTTCTAAAGCAATCTTTTTACCTGGATATATCTTCTTGCATTGTTGTTTTACTATTTCCATTAAGACCTTTCCTAATCCTTGTCCACATAAAGATGGTTTTAAACCAATTCCAATAAAAACACACTGATTTTTATCCAGCAATCTTATGTATCCACATAAGCTATTACAATCATCAATCACAGCATTAAATTCACTCTTTCTCTTTTCTTCTATTGTAATCCCCCATTTTTCATTAGATGCTTTATCCCATCCTGGATAATTATATATACAATATATATCATCATATTTCCAATGACAAACTTCTTTTGCATATAACTCTGTAAGACCTGCCAATCTCAAATTCATTTCGTACACCTCTAGAAAATTTTCCATTTACATTACTATGTGATACTTTCATGAATAAATTCACCACATCCACCACAAGGTGGCATATTTTTCTTACTTATTTTACACTATTGCTATTTACTCTCTGGTTTCGTGATTAACTCTATTGCTTTTTCTATAACTTCATCCTTACCCTCTGCAATTCCTTTCACAGTTTGTTTTACAGTTATGTCAGGTTTAAGACCTATTCTTTGTGTCTGGCTTCCATCCATATATGTTACTGCTAGCCCTGATATAGATGTCTGTATACCCCCTGGAAGTGTAATGTCCATTTTATTGCCATTAGCTCCTGCAGAAGGAGTTCCTATTACCGTTGTATTTGGTGCATCCATAAAAGACATAACCATTGTCTCCAAGACGCTTTGGGCACATTCATTCATCAGTATTATTACCTTTCCATTATACTGATATCTATCTTTTACTTTTCCTAATGAGGTTCTAATAATGCCGTTATCAAATATTTTGCTAAATGTAGTTGAATCTATACCTTTGTCCAATTGTTTCTCTATGAATCCTCTGCCTGAACTATTGCTTGTTGATTTGATAAATTTCCCTGGTTCGAAACTATTACTTGAATAAAATTGTTGATATTCTGAAACTTCAGGTTTTATATATTCCCCTATAGGATAGTTTATATATTCACTCATTTTTGAATTACTGTATCGCACATCAATAATCAACCCTTCTGTCCCTTTAAATTTTTTCATTAATTTATCTAAATCTCCACTTTCAAGTGTAGCTACATTAATATAACCTATTTTTTTGTCTCCCATGAAGCCACTTTTCTCATCTTGCCCCAGTCTTTTTACATCATACTTGCTATTATAATAGCATGGAACATTCAAACTTAACTTTTCACCATTTCTTATTACCTCTATTTCAGCTATTTCTTTTGTAGAACGCAAAAGGTAATAGTCAAAAGCATTTGTAAAACGATTTTTATCTGATACTGATATATATTTGTTGCACTCCTCTATTATCTTTTCTATAGAAGTCCCATCAATAGATACCACAATATCTCCTAACTTTAAAGGGGACTTATCTTCCCTGCCAGCAATGACAATCTGACCATCTATATTAAATATAGTTGCTTTTGCTTTGTATGCTCCAAAGTGTTGTTGTAGCACCTTAAAGTTATCATTAAAAAAGCCATGAGAGTCATGGATATATGTGGTAAGATTTGCAATGGATAATACATATGATTCCTTATCACTTTGAAGTGCTAACTCAGGAATCTTGTCATAAAGTACTTGATCCCAATCTTCATCCATGAGATTTTTATATGGATAGAAATATTCTATAATATTCCAATAACGAAATAGCCCGAGCAGCCTCATTCCTGTGTCTTCATAGTTAATAGAATTGTCCATAAAAGAATCTGAAGATACATTAACAATATCCCCTTCTTCAAAAACAGCATATCCATTGTCATTATCAGTTACTTTTACCTCTGATAAATTTTCAAGATAGTCAGCAAGGTTATTCCCAAGGACTTGTCTATTCTTTATCCATGAATATTCTACATCTAAGTATGCCTTCTCTTTTACTTGACGATATAGATCTTCCTGTTCTTTACTAAGTGTATTAACCTGAAATGGAAACTGGTTTAACCATGTAGCCATGATATCTCCAGCTTCTTCCTTGGTAGTTGCCTCAAGCACCTTTGGTATAACTCTAAATAATTCTGCATCCCAATTAATATTTCCTGCTGTAATGTCTGGATGACGATACTTAGCAAATCCCCAGACCTTTGCTAAAGTATGCAAATTCTTCTGTTGAACTTCACTTAATTTTTCTATTCTAACTCCACTATCTGATGCAAACTCTGTATCTTGGGATCTTTTAAGATTCGTTTCTTCAGTTTTATCTGAACTAGTACAAGACACAAATGTTAGAACCATAACTATAAGTATAAAACTAATTACTACTTTTTTACTAAATACATTAATTTTAACTTCTCTTTTTTTCATACTTTCCACCTACATTCTTTAGTACTTAAAAATCTTTTTCAATAAGATTTTATCTTTGATAAAGTACAAATATATACAATATTGTCTATAATATTATAAATAGACCATAAAAACACTATATCACATAGTAACTAATGTGAAAACCATTTTTGGAATATATTATAATTTTTGTTAGGTGATTTGAAATATGATCACTTTAAAAAAGCAACAATTAACTTATTATTGATGAAAAATACTCTTTAATTATATGTCTATGTGTTTCAGCAATATTTAATTTTTCTAGCTCTTGGTAAGTAAAATACTTCAATTCTTCTGATTCGTCACTGCATACCAATTTATGATTCTCTGTTAAATTTACTATATAAGCAGCAGATATTATTCTAACAATATTTCCATCTGGATATGCAGCGATTCTCGATGGGTCAGAAAACATTTTCCAAAAGCCCAAAGACTCTTCTGATATTATAATTCCTGTTTCTTCATTAATTTCTCTAATTATTCCTTCTTCTAAACTTTCATCAATATTCAAACCTCCGCCTATTAGCGCCCAACGGTTACTATCTACTCTTTTTTCTAATAATATTTTATTATTAGACTTGATAATTGCACAGGCACCTATATGGTTTGGCTTATTAGGTTTTGGCGCATTTTCATTTTTATAATAAAATTTTGCTTCAATCATATTGTTCCATCCTCCAATATTTAAAATCTACAATGTTATGCACTATAACACAATTATTCATTTACAATCATAATTATAATACTTATTATAACATAATTTAAATAAATTATAATTTATTTACAATAGTTGATTTATTCTCCTAAATCACAAATCTGCATATTATTAGCTCCATTACACAAACTAAAGGTGAAAGGAGGCTGTGTTATGAAAAAGTTTACTGCTATATTGCTAATTTTAATTACATTGGGATTAAGTACTTTTGCTTCTACACGTGTATTTGCTGAAAATATATTTACAGAAGGTGTTTATAAAGCAACTGATTTCAATATATCCCCAAATGAATCTTATCTAGTTCAAAATGTTTCATCAAACGATAGTGTTTTTCTTACTCTTTATGATGAAAATCAACTTATATTACAATCTATTCGTCTTCAACCTAAGTCAGCTAAGTATAATTTAATTCCTCTTAAGCCTGAATATAGAATTGTTATAGTTGGTAATGGTCAAATATTTATTGATAAAGGGACACAATAGGGTGTCCTTTTATTGTTATTATCATTTATTATTTGCTCCAAGTGTTGATTTATAATTAAAAGTAGTTGACAATCTACACCAAGTATATTTTTCAGTTATTAATATGCAGTAAACTATGCTGAATGCTGAAGAGTTATAATATATTTTTTTCATTTATAAGCATAACTCTTCTAGTCATTACAATGGTAACTACCGCTTTTATATACAAAAAATAAGAGGTGCTGTCCCACCTAGAAATTACTTTCTATTGTGTAACAGCCCCTTACAATTAATTATAATAGATTTTTAAGTTATTATTCAGTTTGATCAGTTATAGTTTTTGATTCATTATAAGTGTCAGTCAATTGTTGCATAGGTGAATTATAAGGTTTAGCCCAACCTTTGTTTACAGCTAGTTCTGTAAGAGCGGTGTGCCCTCCAACTATTTGACTTAAACCAGAAGAATATATGGATCTTAACTCTGGAGTACTGCTTGTTAATGTAGCATTAAGATAAGCGTCAGCTGCAGCTTTTCCAGAAGAAAGCATATTTGTAGATATAACCTCATCATTGATATTAATGTTATTTTTAATTAGGTTTCCAACTAAATTTGCCATTCCATTATACCTCCCTTGGAACTGTTACTTGATTTTCGGTAATAAATTGTTGTAATCCTTTTATCCTACCCTCGCATGCTAGCGTGCTAGATTCACCTTGTCTTTTTAGATTTTCATCTGTTATTAGTGCATTCACTGCTCTTTGTACAATTAATCCATCTTGTTCCATCTTCAAAAGTGATGTTAAAGATAGTACTTCTGCTTCTGAAAGTTTTCTCATGTTCTTACCTCCTAAATATAAATTATAAGCACTTATATTATGTGATTTTAAGAAGACTAATAACCATGTTATATCTATCCATTTCATTTTCAAATAAGTATCATTTGCTTTTTTATGAGGTGGGTTTGTTAATATAATTCTTATTATAGCTCAACTACAATAAGATATATTAAAATACAAAAAGCACCCCTAAAAAGAGATGCTCAAATCAAGGTTTATTAAATATTAATCTATAGATTTATTAAATGTCTTAATAGAATCATATATTAATATAATTTCTTAATTTCATCAAAATATGAATTATTAATCACTTTAGTTATAGCTTTACTTACGTAAGAATAATTAAAATCTTTTAAATGAATATCTCCAACATAGTATTCATTTTCCCTTTCTTCTAAACAGAATAAATCATAGTACTGATTTAAGTCATTGAGCAATCCTTTCAAATCATCGATACTAGGATAACCATGAACTTCTTCAGCATCTATATTAACACTCCAATCCCTTACTATTTGAGCGTATTTCCTAAAAACCTCTACAAATGAATTGAAATATTCATCATTTTCATTATCACTAAATATAATTTTTGATTTATCATTATTATTGATTATTGGTAATATTTCTTCTATGCTAGTAAATTGTTCTGCTATGCTATTAAGTTCTAGTTCGTAATTCGCTAGATTTTCATAATCATTTATTATTTGCTCCAAGTATATTTTTGAGTCATTAATATGCACTAAATTATGCTGAAGCGTTGTAATATATATTTTTTCATTTGTCATCATAACTCTTCTAGTCATTACAATAGTAACTACAAGACTAAGAATCAAGATCACTATAGTACCTTTAATTATACCATTGCTTCTAGTATTCCCCTTATTTCCTAACACTATCTTCCACATCCTCATCTATGTCCTTCTAATTTAGCCTTAATATATCCCATATATATCATTGATGAACTATCAGATATTTGAGGAATCTCAAATCTACACTTCTTATAGAAATCATAATTTTCTGGAGTAGTATGCACCCACCAATTTCCATGGGGTAACTTTTCTAAACACAAGTCCACAAGTTTTTTACCTATGCCTTTTCCTCTATACTCTTCTTTTACAGCCAGGTCTTGGATTGTTGCTGTCATGACTCTATCTGATACAACCCTTACCATAGCTATCATATCTTCCTTATCCCATACAGTGAAAACCCATGATGAATTTTTAAAGCAGATTTCATACTTTTCATCTAGCCATAACGGTTGATTTGCAGACACCCAACCAACTTCATTGTACATTTTTTTAATTATATCTCCCTTAATTCCATCTGCACCTTCTCTAATAATCAATCCTTTATAATATTGATACATTAAATCCCCCCCTAAAATTAATTTGAACACAATTCCCTAAATTTTTTCATTTACAATCATAAATATAATACCTATTATAACATTAGTACAATAAAATGTATGCAAATAAGCACCTCTATATAGAGATGCTCTAAAATAAATAGCTTTGATTTTAAATCAAAGCCATTTAATGATAAGTATAATTAGTTTATAATAACTATATAAAAAATATAGGATCGCATTATTTTATGCCTGCATCAATATGTACTTCACCGTCACCAACTATTACGATTTTATATTCAGATTTAAGAGAAACTAAATAATGTCTTGATGATTTAGGTTCTAGATATAATACTTGTGTGTTAATGTTATTTTCATTAAAAACAATAACACAAACACTATACGATGACATATTTTCTACATGATAAGAACCATCTTTTGAAGGATTAAAATCCGATATTTCATAAAACCCCTCTTTGTACATATTTCGTGAATATGCATAAGTTGTAATAGATGTACCCAATATAGTAGTTACTAAAATTAATAAGATTACAATAAACTTTTTCATATAATAGTCACCTCTCGGTGATATTTTATGTAGTATTAATAATAATATACAATTATTCATTTACCCTAATGATTATATATACTTATTATAACATGATTACAATAAATTGTATGTAAATAAAAAAGCCTTGAAGGATTTCTCCTCATAGGCTCATATTATTTAATCTTAAATTATAATTATATAATATTATAAAAACATTGTGTCCTACATCTAATGCTCTAATTATCAATATCAATTATACACTTCTTACACTCCTCACAATAGTATGCAGTGGCTTCAGTATATTTTGATAATACAACTTCCTCATCTCTAATAATAAAACGAATTGGTAAATTTACTTTTTCTGCTGGGGTCCATATTAAATTGCAACGATAATTAGAAATATATCCTTTTCTCAAATCTTTATTACAATATGGACAAATCATAAAACTCCTCCTTTTTTGATTTATACTTAGTCGCTTGCATAACCTCAAACCCGTTAGGTTTTAAGGATTTACAAGCTATATCAAAAAGGATTTCCCCCACCTTAAGGTGAATATATTAATATCTAACCCAAAATATATCCAGGGGGAGTCCTTTATGATTATCCTCTTTTTCTACCTAAGTAATAATAACCGTTTGATTTATTTCCATTCATAGTTGTATATACCACCTGATTTAAAATCAATTTATCAAATAGCTGCACACATTCCTCAACCCATTTTATATCGTGATGCCTAACTACAGCACCTTCTGGTAATTCAAATACACCATATTTTTGGTATTTATCTTGAAATAACTTATAACGTTCTATATTGCGTTCATCTGTATTTAATAAAAAATCATTGATATACAGGATCCCATTAGGTTTCAAAACACGCTCTATTTCTTTTAGCAATGCTGCCTGTTCTTTATCGTTAACAATACACGTTAGCACTGCAAATAAAATAACCGCATCACAACTTTCACTATCTAATTCAATCTTATCTCCTTGCATTACCCTCAAATCTAAATGAGGATATTTCACCTTTCCTCGTTGTATCATTTTCTCTGAGAAGTCAATTCCTATTAAATTGCTGTACCCTTCTAGATTTAACTGTTCTAATGTTCTTCCATAACCACAACCCACATCTAGAATAATACCTTCCTTATTAACAAATTTAGCAAACTCTTCAAAGTGAAAAGGTGTTGTAAATTCTTTTTTTTCTGCGACTGTATTCCAATATTTCTTCTGCGTCATGACAACCCTCCTAGTTTCTTTTTATTGATAAATTATAATATATTTTTCAAAGTTCTAATTTCGTTACTTATCTGAAATTATAAGGATAATATGAGGTAAATGTTTTTTACCTACGCCAGTCATAGGGGAAAAGTTCTCTGAAGATAATGCTTATACTGCAAGCAATCTTTCAATTTCATTCTTAATTTTATTTATATAATCTTTTCTTACTACATCGCTTGGTCTTGTAGATTCATCAAACAATACGCTATTGGGCAGTTGATAAACTGAACTTACCATAGGAGTATCTCCCTTCACCCTCGGGTATAAATGCCAATTGAACCTCTGATACCATCCTAAGATAACATATCCAGTTTCAAGTTCCATAACAAAATATGGAGCATTTGTAATATTCTTTTGTAGTTCACACATCTTGCATTGCATATTATAACCCCCTTGTATAATGTAGTCA
>NZ_DGRF01000059.1:0-79634 GCF_002390995.1 Clostridium sp. UBA4395 | reverse complement strand
GTGAAAGTGCACTATTATAGTATTTAGCCATATATTTAATAGCAAGTTTCTCCTATTAATGAAATTAATCCATTAGCCAATGTTTCACCCCATGATAAGTAATCATGTCCACTATTGAAATACTCAAAATAGACATCGTATCCCTTTTCTATTAAAACATCTTTTAATATATTATTTGTACCAATCATACCTTCTTTATGTTCTAGAACCCCTACATTTAAATAAAACTTAAGTGGTAACTTTTCTATTGTCTTAAATTTAGTACTTATCCAACAATCTAGTTCATGACCATCATGATCTTTTGGTTTATACCAATAGGAACCTGATTGAGAAAGTACATTTCCAAAAACTTCGGAATGTTTTAATCCTAAATATGATGCCGTCAATCCACCTAAACTTAATCCTCCAATTATAGCCTCATCAGCTTGACCAGAAATATTATAATTATTTCTAATCCATGGAAGTAGTTCTTTAACAATCATATCTCCAAAGGCATCATCACAACTTAATTCTTTATCTCTCATTCCTATAGAGCCAATAAATATTGCAACTATAGGTTCAATTTTTTTATCTGCTATTACATTATCTATTACATTTCTAGCTGAAAGAATATTAATGTACTCCTCCGCGTCAGTTAGAACTAAAAACTTATAAGGTTTATCATCTTCATCATAACCATAAGGTGTATAAATAGTAACTCTACGACTACCTTCTATATTTTCACTATAAAACTCGTGTTCATGTATGATTCCTTTATGAGTATCATTTCTTTCTTTAACCCAAAATTCTTCCTCTGCATTTGGCATTACTACATATGAATCCACTTCATCCTCTTCATTTTCTTCTTTAAAAACTAATATATTTTTATTTAACTTATCATATTCTAAGTTATTCCATCTCTTTTCACAATTAACATCAAGAGAATCATTAACAGAAAAAGAGTATTGAAAGCGTAATTTGCTATTAATTTCATAGCTTGCATACCATATATCTGTATCTAAAAGTCTCTCCATTTTATTTTCCTCTAAGTTATCTCTCCCTATTGGTAATATAAGAACTATATTTTCAATATCTCCATTGCCCTTATAAACAAAAGTAACTAAACTATTTTCTGAATCACCATCTATCTTCTCTATTAATGGAGCATTACCTTTCTCAATGTTATTCCAAAACACTTGTATAGCTTCAGTGTTTCCTAATTCAATCTTTTCTTTTAATTTCATAATTACTGAACTCTTTAGCATTGTTCTTTTCATATTTTTTCACTCCTCTATTTCTTATAACTCTATATATCTAAATGACTCCTTTTTCATCCATATATAAACCAAAGTACATGTTAAACTTATTAGTCATCAACTCTACTCAATTGCCTATAACATCAGTTGTATGCATGCTTAAAATCCCCTTAATATATATTTCTATAACCTACTTATTTTTCAATATACGCATGCTATAATACCACAATATATTACCCGAGTTGAGTAGCCAGCCTTATGTTATGTCAGATCAATAAAATCATATCTTCAAAAGCATTTCATACTGACTAACACTATATTCAAACCCTAATTGGAGTAAAAAGTTTTTAGTCGATTCAGATTGATCCTCTACGTTAAGAACGCTGATTTTATGTGATTCTGTATTTTTTATCATATCTGTCATTATACTTCTTGCAATTCCTTTACCCCTATAATCCTTATTCACTGCTATTTGTGGAATATCTCCTGTTTTCTTATCAATAATGCCATAGCCGACAATGTTGTTATCAAAACGCACAATAGAATATTGAAATGCTTCTGGTATAGCGCTTATAGAATCAATAGAATTCTGCCACGATGGCTCAAAATCCCAAAATCCTGTTAATTGTCTTAAGTTAATTTTGTCAACATGTTCAACCATATAGGTTGTTATTGGATTATATTTATTTTTATCTAGATGAAAACATTGGAACTCTCTTTGAATCTCGAAGCCTTGTTTTTTATATAGTTCAACCGCAGATGTATTAGATTTAATTACTTCAAGTAAGTATTGCTCTACTTGCTTTTCTTTAAGCTCTTTTTTGATATTTAAAAGCATATTGCTTGTGATACCTTGTCTTCTATATTCAACTGTAACGCCTGTCCCAAGATCATATACTGTTGATTTTCCATTCCAATTTCTAAATCCATTTAAAACGAATCCAACTAACATTTCACTTTTAAATGCACCTATGGACATTTCGGAGACATAACCCCTTCTTTGAAGCATTTGCTTAAACTTCCAGATAGGTAAATCCATCTTAACCTGATAATCAGAAAATGCATCTGAAAACGTTTTATGAAGTGTTTCAATACTTGTTTTATCTAATATTTTATAACTAAACATTTCTTATCTTCTCCTTTATATTATATCATCTTTTAATTTGGCCATAAGTTTGTCAATATTCTTGAAAAAATATTTCTTTAAAGATATGCTTAATATTTATCTTATATGTGTTCTTTTAGTATATCACATTAACATTTGCTAATTACATAAAAAACCAATACTTAATAACACTAAGCATTGGTTTTTTTACCTTTAAATTATTTTTTCTTAACAGGAATCCAAATTTCGCTGTAATAATTTTCATCCTGATTACCCTTTGGATAATCAGCTATATTTGTATACATTTCAATGTTATAACCAGCTGCAATTTCATAATCCTTACAGTTAGGTAGCCATTCTGAGAAGATTTTTTGGTTTACATCTTGCAATGATTTTGGCATTGCACCCTTGCAGGCAAAAACAGCCCAAGTGTGTTTAGGAATAATCTTTGTAATAAAACCCTCTGGAGTTAATGTGGATGGAATATAATTATCGGCAATCAAGTATTCAAATTCATCTGAACCCATACTCTCATCAATGCATACACCGTACATTCCGCACACAACTTTACCCTTTCCTGTTTGATAATGCTCTGTCCAAAACTGTGGAATTTCTCTAGTTGCACTATCATATTTAAATACCTTTGATACTCCCATGACTGTAAATGAATCTTTTTCAACAATTTTGTAATCCATAATATAACCGCCTTCCAATGAAAATTTGATTTTTAAGGTCCCAAAAGATTTAATCATTGCTCCGTCTTTTCGAACTGCAGTAGGTGTGACACCATGGAAACGAGTAAAGGCTTTTGTGAAACTATCTGGTGAGTTATAGCCATATTTCACTGCAATATCAATAATTTTCTCATCAGTAGATACAAGCTCACTGCCGGCAATAGTAAGCCTACGTTGTCTAATATACTCTCCAACCGTAAAACCACAAAGCATTGCAAATCCTTTTTCGAAATAAAAAGGTGACACCAAAGCCTGTGTTGCAATTTTCTCCATTGTAAGTTCCTCGGTGATATTTTCCTCGATGTAACTAATAGCTTCACCAATACATTCAATCCATCCCATACTCATCACTCCTGTCTACATTTATATCATATTGCTTTTCACGCAGTTATTCCCGACTTTTTTTGTTATGTTTTGTCTGGAAGATTAATTTTTAAAGCTTGGTCAACATCATCGCGCCGTAGATAGATTATGTTAAATTGATTGTATAAAGGGAATATATATTATGCAAATATTTTTTATCTCTAAATAATTCATATGTTGAACCAGATAAAACAAATCCAAGATTTTCAACAAGATGAATTGACCTTTTATTGTCAATATAAATGCATGCACTTATCTCTTTTATTTTCATATTTATAATGGCGAATGTTATAATTTCTTTAATCGCTTCTTGCATATAACCATTTCCCCAAAATTCTTCTTTAAGATCATAACCAATTTCAACTTTATACTCTCTTTTATTCCAACAATGAAACCCACATGTACCCATTTTAATCCCATCTGATTTTCTTATTATAATCCAAGGATTCTGTAATCGTGGTTCCTGCTGTGTATAAAAATTAATAATTTCATCTGTACCTTCAGCATCAGTTAATGGCTCTGCATAAAATAGATGCCTATTAACTACGTCATCAGAAAATTCACTAAATATAAAATCTCTGTCATCACTGGATATGTTTTTAAGAACTAATCTTTCTGTTTCTATATTATTAAAAAACATCATTTCCTCCTTTTTTATAAAAAATTTACCATTAGTAACTTTATATGTACAACTCTTCATAATATAATACCATTATTTACTATAACTGTACATATTTTAAGAATTAATGACACAACTTAATCCATAATATTCTTACTAATTTTTAATACTTATTAAAAATTAAGAGAATCCTTTTTACATTTAGGATTCTCTTAAAATATTTATAATTTATATTTAATATGAGCATTACTAAATATTTAGTAATGAATTTGAAATTTCCTCAAATCTTTCATCAGATATACCAAGTTTTTTCTTAAACCTTTCATCTTCTAATCTTTCAATAATTACCTTGTTAGGAGATATTTCTTTAATAACACTTTTTAGTTTCTGTATGGATTCTTCATCATCGTTATAGCCCTTTAGAATAGTTACTTCTAATATAAATTTACCTTTATATTGCTCTCTAAAAGCTTTCATATTTGAAATATGACTCTCAAAAGTGTATCCTTCAATTGGCCTTTGGATTTTTTGGAAATCTTCATTTGAAGCAACCTTTATTTCACCAATAACTTCCTCGCACATATTTGCAATTTCTTTAAATTCTGGTAAGTTTAGGATATAACCGTTTGATAATAGCTTCACTGGCAACCCTTTACCTTTAATAATATTAATTATATCAATAATATTTTCATTCACTAAAGCTTCTCCTTTTGAATTAATAAAAACTAATTCAGCTTTAGTTTTTTCTATCACGCTTTCCAGTTCTTTTAATGAACTATCCATTTCATCAAAGGACTTCTGGGTATCTACCTTATTTTGCGATCTTCCAATAGGACAAAATATACAATCAAAGTTACAATGTTTTTCTGGAAGTATATTAACTTCTAATATTCTTTTCCCATCTTCACTATAAATATCTTTATAACTGAAACCACTCATTAACTTATCCTCCTCAAATTAAAGTATTGTTACTTCTTTATTGTTAATATCAAGAATTGAGACCTTACATGTTCCTCCTAAATTATCTTGTACTGCTTTCTCTAAATCTTTTAAAGCATTTTCGAACTCTTCTGTTCTTTTTTCATCAATTAATTCAATACACAAAAAAGCATTTTTTGTATTTTCAGTAAGCATGGTTCTTACTGATTCACGCCAATTCCAGCACCTACAAATTGCTCCCTCATTATCTTTATATACTATTTCACCTTCGTATGGTGGTTCACTTTTATCCGTTCCTAATACTACAAAATTTTCATTTCCAACAGCCTTAGTTAATCTTATGTCCCCAACAAATGTATCTATATCCTCACCACCACAAGGAAGTGCATATGTTAATGAAACAGAGTTATAAATATCAACAAGTGGATTAATAGTCCCTAATTGATTTCCATTATGCACTCTCTTTAGTAACGCCTCAATTGATGACCTTGCACCCTTCTTTGTTTTAAACTTTTTAAACGCCTCTCTCCATACTTTTATAACTTCGTTACTGCTAAATTCTGCGTTTTGCAAATACTTTAAGGCTTCCTTTTCTGAATTTAAAATCATGTTTTTATATGCCTCTTTATCCTTTATAGTATTATCTATACCATAACAAACAATTACTCCGATTTTCGCACTTGGAAATAGGCTCCAAAATTCATTTTCAATGACAAACTTTTTCATTAGAAATCCTCCTTTAATTAGTAGTAGTTAAGATTAGTATAATAATATCTCATGACTTATTCAAAAGAAATAAAAATAAAAAAGCCATAAGTGATATTATTAAAATATCTCCCAGGCTTTTATCCTTCCGTGTACACAATTAACTGTGCGTTTTCTCTCGGACCTGCCAGTTATAAACTGCGGAACCCTAGAAAACTTAAATATTAAACTATTTTGTAATTTATAATTTACTTTAGCACAGTAGTCTATTTAGGTCAATTTATTTTTTATTTGAAAAATTTCACTGTGGATAGTAATCTTTCCATACCATTGAAAACTGAATACCATCAACCAATGTTATAAATATATTTCCACCCACAAAAGCCCTAGAGTGTGCATAATTACATTCTAGGGCTTGAAACCATTGATATGATTTTAATAAACTCCATTTATCTAATTAGAAAAATAGCTCTCCTACTTTATAGCCCTCAGGTAGTTCTTCTTCACATAAAAATTTGAAGTTATCATCCTTCAGTATTGGTAAAAATACTTCGTATGGTATCCTTGAAAACTCACAGCCATAGCTACTAGCTCCGAACCACTTACCTTCTTTGCTACTCAAGTTTAAATTTCTCGCAAATTTTGTATGATTTGAGCAATCATGAACTGCTAAATCCCAGTTTTCCTCCTCAGCTATTTTCATGAATTTAAGAGTTAATTCTCTGCTCCAAGTTGGAGAAATATAGCCATGTCTGGAAATATACATATTTTCGCCTTCATAATTGTGTATGTTGTTCTCATTTAAATGTAGCTCTGCACAATTTATAAAATCCAGATTTGTGTCTAAAATTGCTTCTTTTTTCTCAAAGAATCCTTCAAAAAACTCAGGAGTCATTGGAGTTTCAATACCCACATTTTTAATATATTTTTTAGCAAGTCCAATATTTTTTATAACTTTATCTGCACAATTAGTTGCCCCTAGGTTGAATCTTATCTCGTCAAGGCCAGCTTCTGCTAATGCCTTCAAAGTTTCTTCCGTAGCTAAAGTACCATTGGTGTATAAATGTTGATGAACACCTGCCTCACTAAACTTCTTTATAACAGGATAGTACTTTTCAATTTCCATAAAAGGTTCTAAATAAACATAGCATACCCCAGTAGGCTTCTTATGGATGGAAAGAAGTAAATCTATATCCTTCTCATAAAACTTTGTACCTCCGATTTCCCACATACCTTCACCTATAGGAGGCTGATCCTCTAATTCTCCATAGTTATAGCAGAACTTACACTCTATGTTACATTTGTTGGTTTTTCTAATTGCACTTAAGCCAGTTCCCATAAGACAAGAACGGCATCCCATTGCAAACTTTCTTTCATTTCCCACAAAATAAGTTCTATTCCCAAGAGTTTTTAAGTCTTTAATTTCTGACATTAGGATATTATTTCTATGATCAATTGACTCCTCTATTTGTGCAAAGGTAGCGTATATGATTTCCTGTTGTTTTGTCATAAGCTCCTCATCCTCTGGCAGCATGGCAAAAAACTCAAACCACATCAACGCATCTTCTTTTGAAATTTTCATTATGTATCCTCCTCTAATTTATCTTCTTAAAGATTCAATCTGAATTCTTCTTGTTATGCTTTTTCACGTATTCTTCTTCAAAAGTCATACTCATTCGCTTTATTATATCACTTTCATTGTTTCCTTACTATGTCTTTGGAAACATATAACTTTTTGCACTTAAAAATAACCCTGATTTCTCAAGGTTCTAAATGTGTTTCCTTTTAAACAAACTCTTTTGAATATCTCTATTTTCATCATATTAGTTTTCTACATACCACTTACTTTGAGAACTATACAGTTCTTGATACTTTCCTTTTACACTAATTAATTCTTTGTGAGTTCCTATTTGAACAACTTTACCTTGATCCATTACAACTACCCTATCTGCCATTTTAGTTAGAGATAAGCGATGGGTAACAATAAAAGATGTTTTTCCTTTTGATAACTCAATAAATTTCATATATAATTTAGATTCTTCTACTGGATCAATTGCAGCTGTAGGCTCATCAAGAAGAATCATATTATGTTTTTTATAAAATCCTCTTGCAATAGCTACTCTTTGCCAAAGTCCTCCTGAAAGATCCACACCATCAAAATCTCGTGAAAGCATTGTATTCATACCCTGTGGAAATACTTTGGAATTCACATTTAAATCAGCTTCTTTTAATGAGTTCTGAGCACATTGGTTTATCAAAGTTGCTGATGTATCACTTATAATGATATTATCCTGCAGTGTCATCTTGTAGCGTTGGTAGTCCTGGAATACACTAGAAATATTACTCATCAAGGTTTTAGGATCTAACCCTCTAGTATCTTCACCGTTAAAATATACACTACCTTTATTAGGTAAATAAATCCCAGAAATCAGCTTTACTAATGTACTTTTCCCAGCACCATTTTCTCCTACAATAGCTATGACTTCCTCACTATGAAACTTTATAGATACCTTTGAAATAACATCTTTCTTACTCCCTGGATAACTAAAGGAAACATCCTTAAGCTCAATGGCTGGAGCTTTTTCATAGTTAATTTGCTTTCCTACTGATTCTTTTATATTCATAAATTTAAGATAGTTATCCACAGTACCAATCTGTTTCATTGAGTTTCCTATTATATAGCAAATCATCTGTTCTAACATATTCATAATCATTCCAGTTGAAGCTAAAATAGCACCAAAGTTTCCTACTGAAATGGAACCATCAAGAAGATACCTAACAAGTAATAGCAGGGTAATTACATGTCCCAATAACACGGGAATTTTAAATAACAATTCAATCCTTATTGATTTAACTTGAGTCTTCATTGTAACATTATTTAGAGTTTGCAATCTATTCTTATATCTCTTAATAAAGAAATTGTATGCTCCAAGTAATCTTGTTTCCTTAAATTTTTCTTTGCCAATGATGCATTCCCCATAATGATCACATTCTCTACGCAAGGGTGCAGCCTTATCTTCCAGTCTAGCATATAATTTACTTTTAAACATTTGAGAGAACATAATGGGAATGGAAAATAAAAAAATGATTATAATTAAGTTTGGTTTTAAGCTATAAAGGTATACACCGATAATTAAAAAATAAGGGATATAGATTAGTGTAGCATCCACAATTCCTGTTATAAGTGATACACTATTTTTTACACCCTTCTGTGCCTTATTTATATCATCTAAAAAAGAAGTTTCCTCAAAACTAGCTGTTTGCTGCATGGCACATTTATCATTAAACATCTTTTCAAGTTTTCCTATCACCTTACGTTCATAGTCTAAACAAAAAACTGTACTTAGTCCATTTAATACTGGGTTTGCCAAAATACAAAGGATAAGTAATATAAGAGAACTCAATACTCCACTTAATACTGTTTTTCCAGCAACATATTGACCAACAAGGCTAAAAAAGTTGTCAAGGGCCAAGGTATTAAGAGCAAGTGTTAAACCGAGTAGTAAGTCAATGATGCAAATAAATAGAAAATACATTGGACAGGCACCAATTACCTTTCGAAATCCTTGAACAATTATACTGCAGTCAGATTTTCTATTAGTTTTCATTCTCATACCACCTCCTCTGACTATTGAACATTTCAGCATAAGAACCATTGATTTTCATCAGTTCATCAAAATTACCTTGTTCACTTACAGTTCCCTCTTCAATTACATATATAACATCTGCAAGTTTCGTTGAAGCTAATCGATGGCTAATGAGAAGTGTGGTCTTCCCATGATTAATTTTTTCAAAGTTCTCATAAAGTTGACTCTCTTTCACTGGATCTAGCGCTGCCGTTGGCTCATCCAAAATTCTTAAGGAAGCATTACTTACTAGTGTTCTTGCAATGGCAACTCGCTGCCATTGTCCACCTGATAAATCAATACTCTCTTTAACAATTCTCCCAATAGAGCTATCTATACCTTTAGGTAATTCTTGTACTAACTCCTTTAATCCACTTTCTTCAATTGCTTCTTCAAGGCGTTGAGTGCTATAACTATTTACATCTCCTAATGCTATATTATCCTTCAATGAAATCTCATATTTAGCAAAGTCCTGATATACTATAGCAAACATGGATTTTAATTCTTGTTGGCTGTACGTCTTAATTGAAATGCCATTGATAAGAATATCTCCTTCAAATTCCTCATATAATCCCGTTAGTAGTTTAGTGATTGTTGTCTTTCCGGAACCATTAGCACCAACAAGAGCATAGTGCATTCCTTTCTCAATGACAAGATTAAGGTTTTTCAATACATCACGCTTAGTTCCTGGATATTTAAATGTTACATTCCTAAATTCTATTCGATACAATGTAGTTGGATTCTCTGATGGAACGCACAAGTACTCATTCTTATACTTTAATGACAATAGCTTCGTAAAATCTTCTAAATACTCTTTTGATTCAGCTATAGCCTCAGTATACTCTGGCAATTGCCAAGCCAAATCTGGAATTAATGACAGAATACTATTAACAATTGAAATAAAGAGTCCTATAGACAATAAACCTGTTTTTAATGGAAATACAAGAATTAAAATAATAACTGCTATCAGTAAGGAGGTTAAGGTTCCACCAATTTCAGACTCCTTTAACCATTTTAAACTGGCTTTAAACTTAATACTCCTGGCAACTTCGTATTGCTTATGCCACCAATCATTAACCTGCTTTGAGAAGTTAAAAAGAGTTCTTTCTTTAGCAGCATTTCTTCCTGTTAGAATTTCTGATAGGTACCCCGCTTTTCTTATATGTTTTTCACACTCTCTATTTGCTTCATAATTTTCTTTGCCGCCCCTTATAGCAATACGAAATGTTGGTATTGCTATTAATGCAATTGCTAATGCAGCCCAGGCAACGTTAAAGAGAAGAACGCTCATAATCCCTATGATTTTTAGTATTAGACTAAATGCTCCCAATGCTTGTCCATAAGACTTAACACATTGGGTCTCAGGTTGTCTAGAAACTCTAGATATTAAATCTAAGCTTGAGTCATCCTCAAGATATTCATATTTTAGTGATGCAATCCTACCTATTAAAGAAACAGAAAAATTCTCCATTAAACTATTTTCAAGCTTCCTATTAAGATACTCCATCAATAAAGGCGAAAAACTCAAATACACTGTACATAAAATAATTGCCAATACTGACATTTTGATATGAGTTTCACCCAAGCCTTCTGTGAAAAACAATATTGAAGAATTGATGAAATGTGAAGTGGCTAAAAGTGAAAGTGTTGGAACTATACCACTAAAAAAACTAACAACAGCAATTGAAATAGTATAAAAGGGGCAGTAATGAACTGGAATTCCAATGATATCAAGGATCCCAAGTTTCTTTTTCGAGAACAAATTATATTTTGACATTTAATCCCCCCTAGTACAATATGTTTAGACCAAATTTTATTAACTGTTACTATATTATATAATATAAGGTAGTCTTTTACAATAAAGTTCAATATGTTGCACATGCTTTTCATTCCTTCTGCAAGTACACTATGATGGCATTGGTATTCTACGGTCTATAATATGGTTAAAATTGTAGTTTATACAAAGAACTTCCTTTTTGCTTATTTTATTTATTGGTTTAAAGATAAAAAGAAACGGCGGCTCTGATATCACAAAACCACCGCAAGTAAAATATTAGAGTGCAGAAACTTCTCTGCACTAAGAACGATTTTTTTCTTTATGAAAGTGTCAGTCAACTAACCGTAATGTAAATGCTAATAGAGTTCATTTTTATTGTTAGCACCAGGAGTAGTGACAATAACTTTCTCCGGAGTAATAATCAATGCACCTTTTGCAGTAAGTTCTCCCTTAAACATATCAGAAACTATCTTCTTAAATGTGTCAACCATTGGTCCTTCAGTAATATATTGAGCAGTACCCTTAATCTGATACCCCTCCATTGTGGATGAGTTACTGGCTGAAACCGCAATTTTTCCGTTTGCTCTGATGTTGTTTAATGTAGTTTCCAAAAATACATCCCCAACTACCAGCTTACCATCATCTGTCACGTCCTTAAATGCTACAGGTACAGCATTTGGCTCAGTTGAATAGGTTGCCAGATACCACATCTGTTCTTTAAATAGTTTAATTACTTTTTCATTCATATAAATTCCTCCTTTATTTGCTAATAGCTTAAGCATAGATTTATTATATTCTTCATACTCATTCTCCAAAAGATATAAGCAAATTATTGAGTTACTATTAAATTTAATAGTAACTTGTTGCATTAGAGTATTAGAATTATAATTTATAAATGGAGGTGAAAAAAATGTATCAACCTAAATTAGAAAAAGATATTCGCTGCCCTCTTGAATATGGACTGGAAATATTCGGTGGAAAATGGAAATCACGTATCATCTGTGTATTAGCTGAAAAGAAAATCTTGCGATATAGTTCCTTAAGAAAAGAAATGATGAATATTACTGATGCTGTTCTGTCAGCTACATTGAAAGAGCTGATTGCTGATGAAATTGTACACCGCCAATCCTACGACGAAATTCCTCCCAGAGTAGAATACACTTTGACGCACAAGGGACAATCAGTAGTTCCAATACTTCAAAGTATTTGTCACTGGTCAGGGGCATATCACAAAGAAGATTCTGAACACATAATGGTACAATGCCAAAAGTGTGATTATATATTTGAAAATAAATAATGTTTTCGGAAAGTAAGGACTGTATGAAAACTACATACACCATAAATACCAATTAATACTTTTGCATTTTTGTATACCCTATAAAAAACTCCCCTCAGACCGTAGTCCAAGGGGAGTTTAAACATAAATGAATTACATAATATCTTATCCTATTTTCTAATCCAAGAAAACACATATTCCATATGGTCTGGCAATTCTAATTCTGGTACACATTCTGTATCAAAGTAACCTTTGAGTCCCTTTTCTTTAACTGAAAAATCAAAGTGAGCTGCAGCAATTCCCATATCTACCCTTTGAATATCATATGGAAAACTAGCACTATATCCCGGCTGTTTATATTCATAAAAGTGACATGCATTGTCCTTTATTAGAATTCTCCAAGGCTGCTTATTTGATGCTGATGGGCCTAAGCGAACCATTTCCAAAGGAACCTCTAGTTCTCCTGCTTTTTCTTTTGTAAGAGGTGACTGAAAATCATTTATATAAAACAAATGATTCCATTCTTTACGTTGATCTGCTTTTATCATTTTTCTCATAACAATCTCTTTCATATGCTTCTTGGTAGCAGCATAACCATAGGGTGTTATGATTGGAAATATTTCATCTTCTTCTATATTCATAGCTTTTGCAAAGCCTTTACGATTAAAGGTTCCCCCTAGCCAACAGGTCCCAAGTCCAAGATGAGCTAAATAAAGAATAACTGCTTCAAGTTCATATCCTAGGGCTTCTAATGCCATTGGTTCTAATTTAATAGTTGTTCCAATATATTGCATTGACCCCTTAATAACACCATAAGTTCCAAGCTTTTCTTCATTCTTCATTTTCATATTGTCAAGATAGTGAAAGTTAACTTTTTTCCCAAAAGGATTATCCAAGGAATTAACAAAGGATTCAATTGCCTTTCTTTTATCTAGTTCAACCTCTTGTTCTTTATAATTTCTTACACTGTATCGTTTTTTTACTGATTCTTCTATTGGAAAATTAATATTCATTAATGTTTCTCCCTTCTATAATAAATATCTTTTGCTTTTACTCAACTATAATATATATATATTCTTTTGTTCTTACATAAGAATATTTATACCATGAGTTAATAACCTTAAGTTTAAAGTGAATCCAGTACCCTTATAATAAATCCTTCTGCTTCTTTAAAATCTCTTTTATTGGGATGTCCTTGTGATAATCTGCCCATAATATTAAAAAGCTTTTTGTTGGTAAAATCCTTTGCTATAAAGCTCCCCTTACAAGCAAAGCTCCCCTTGTTTATTGCTCCTTTTGACTCTAAAAGTTTAATTAACCTACTATTATAGAACTTCATCCCAACTCCACTTGTTGAAAATACAAAAACATTTTTACCTGCTAAATTCAACTTATCAACCAACTTAAAAAGCTTTGGTGAGAAACTCTCCTTGTATACTCCAGAACCAAATCCAATCAGATCATAACTTTCTATGTCTAAATCACTAACATCTCTTATATTAATTAACTCCGAATCCATTTTGTCAGCCAATATCCGTGCAATTACTTCAGTGTTTTTTTTATAATCAGAACAATATATTATCAGCGATTTCATAAATCATACCTCCCTCTTACTTTTCCTACTTTTAAATATTTCATATTGCCTTTTTTCTTTACTTAACCTTTTTATCTCACCTAACTGCTTCATATAACTTTCAAATCTTTCTTGACTTATGATACCATCTTCTATAGCTTGTTTTATTGCACAGCCTGGCTCTTTATCATGGTTGCAATCCTTAAACTTGCAATTTTCTGCTAAACTAGCTACATCCTTAAAACTTTCTTCAACTCCATTTTCATCACCCCAAAGCTGAAGCTCTCTAAGCCCTGGAGTATCAATTATCATTCCACCAGAATCATGATAAAATAGTTTCTTGCTAGTTGTTGTATGTCTACCTTTTCCATTAGCTGAACTAACAGAGCCTGTTTTCTGCTTTTCTTCCCCAAGCAAATAATTAATAATAGTTGATTTTCCTACTCCTGAAGAACCAAAGAATACTACTGTTTTACCATATGATAGGTACTCCTTAAAAAACTCCATGCCTATATTACTTATAGCACTAATGCAGTAAATAGGTATTCCTATTGCAATATCATTTACTTTTGTTTTATAGTCATCAATGTTATTACATGCATCTGCTTTATTTAGAATGATTACTGGATTTACTCCACTGTTATATGCTAATGTAATATATCTTTCTATTCTTGTGATATTAAAATTTCCATCAAGCCCACTTACAATGAAAGCTGTATCTATATTTGAAGCTACAACCTGCTCCTCAATGTGCCCTCCTACTATTATTCCATTTCTAATCTTTCTTCCACCAGATATAGGCTGTTTTCTTGCAAAACAATTCTTTCTAGGCAAAACACCTTGAATTATTCCTTGTGTGCTACCTTCTATTAACTGAACAGCTACCCAATCACCAATTGCTGGCAAGTCTTTACTGTATGCTACATTATATCTAAATTTACCTGCAAGCTTTGCAGCTATTATACCTTTTTCATAATGTAGTAAATAGTTATTTTTCTGCTGTGAAACTATTCTTCCAGCAATAAGACCTTTATTAAAATACACTCTAAATTCTTCTTCAAAATAATTATTCCAACCTAATTTTTCTAAATTCATAAAATCTTCCTTTCATCACAATAACTTATATCACTAAGCCTAATTCGTAAATTATTGCAATATCACGGCTTTATTGAACCTTCATTTATTTTAATTCCATAATATAAAACATTATTATAAGGGTTAGAACAAATTAGTTTAATCCGTCTTCTAAAAAAGGATACAAAAATCCCGCAAAGAGAATAGACCTCTTGCGGGATAATAAATTTATAGGCATAAAAAAACACAATAACCTGCATCGCGTTAAAAACCAAAATTATTTAGGCCGAACGGTTATACTCATAACATTAGCAAAAGTCAACACAAATAAATGGCATCTTCATCCATTTTTCAAAACCTTTTGCTCTATATTTAATTAGTTCAAAACCACCTCAAATATTGCTGTCATAATAACACTCCCTTCGACTTCATATTAAATTAAGCTATATTATTATACTAATTCATTATTTTTCCAATGTCAATATAATTTCTATATAAAGGTAATAATTGTTAAACATTTTGAACTAACAGTAATCCTTTCCTAAATGCTCATATATTACTGCTCAGATTCTTTCGGAGCCATTGCATGGGTGGTTGTAAAAGGTTATATTATTCTCTGTCAAAAATACTCACTACTTTTGCATATTTATATACCTCGATAAAAAATCCTATCAGCCTGTACATTCAATTTTCAAATAGCATATTTAACTCAATTTGCTTACTAAAAGCAAATATTCATAAAAAATAATCACTATTCTTCAATTATTTAATATCCTGTATTATAAGAATTTTCTAATAAACACTAAATCAGCCTACTCTTAAAAAATTCACATTAATTCTAAGTTGTATTATTAATATTTTTCAATATGCTAGGAGGAAATAATCTATGAATACAATGTCAGAAGTTGATTTAAATTATGCTCAAAGTTGTAACTGTGACTCCCAATGTCAAGTTGATTTAAAATGCGGCGAACCTGGTCAAGTAGTACTACCTGGCTCACTAGTAGGAACTACTGCTACTGTTGCTACTATCACCATAGATACTTCTAAATTCTGTAATCCATGTACAAAGCTTGAATTTACAAGTAATCTAATTGGAGTAGGTTTTTCTGGAACCTTAATATTTCAATTATTTAAATTCTGTGATAATCAACAGCCACTCCCAATAGGAGGACCATTTTCTTTTACAGTAGCAACGCCATCTCTCGTTTCTAGGACGTTCACATTCTTTTTATGTGATTGTGATTCATGTTTAAATGAATGTTGCACTTATTCTGTAATGGTGACAGTTGGTGAAGGTGATGAAGGTGCTATTACAGGTAATATCGGTATCTTCGCTGCAAGACTATCATCCATTACTGTAGATAATCCAAAACAAAACTGTTAACTAAATGTAATTTAGAACTTAAATAAATTTCTTTATTCTGATATTCTTATGTGTATAGTTTACATGATCACTTGCAGGCTAGATAATATACTTACGGTACTGAATCTGACCTGCATTTTTAGTCATAATCTTAAATATCTAATTAAATTCTCTACATCTAAAATCAACTATATATATTTCATACAAAACTTATGGTGGCAAATCAGTGGCAAATCATATTTTTATTAATATTAAAACAGCTTAAATTCGCAATTTATATAGTCAGCTTAACAACACTTTCAACATGTGTTACCACATTATTCTTATACAATTATACAAAAGGTTATTGATATAATAATCTTTTACCTTAATCCACCTCTATGAGTAGGTAACTACACTTAATACAAAGTTAGATTATACTTTTTTATATATTCTCATGGCAAAAATATAAAATACAACTATTATTGCTATACATCAAGCAAGGGTAACACATATCTCTCTTTTACTTTGTTTTATCAGTAACCTTTTTCATAGCCTTGTTAACTTCTTTGTCAACAGATTCTTGATAGATGTCAGCGTAAGTTTTTGAACCTTTGACTAAATCGTCGCAGAAAGCCACTACGTCACTTCGATCACGCCTTTCCCAAAGGCCACGCCCTCTTCAAAAATATCGATAATTCCCGTGAGTAAACCTATCCCGTCGGTTAACTCAACAGGTCCAACCTTAAAAAAATATCTTTGAATTTCTTTATAAACAATCTGAAAATCTTTCGGGAGCGCTTTAACACGCGCTACGTGCACTCTCCACTCTTTTTTGCCTTCGATGATATCTTGTATTCTCATTTTATCCTCCTATTCACCTAATTTTTTAGCAATATTATTGTTGAGTTCCTTGCGCCACTTGTCGCGAAAAGACTTTGCCCCTTCTTCGCTGACCAGAGCTGAACAGAAGCCTTTGACATCGTCACCCAAAATATCTTGTAAACCCTGAACGTCCACAGCCGTTTATTCGAGCAGGCCAAGCATACCGTCAAGAATTAGCATTAGGTTGCCACCAGTGAAATCCGAGTGTGACCAAAGATTATCCTTAATTTTTCCCCAAAAATTCATTATTTCTTCTCCTTTAACTCATTAATTTTCAATAATCTAAATACTATCTGTAGTTCATTTATTATTTATAGTTTTACTTAAAGTATAAAAAGTACATATTCACACATACTAAAATACATAGGGACGGCTACTTACATAAAATTGAGCTTTGAACTATAATTTTGAAATTTAAGAATTATTGTATTAAGGAAGGAGAATACTAATGGATTTTTATAAAGTAATTGAAAACAGAACAAGTAATAAGACCTACAAATCAACTCCTATACCAACAGAAAAACTAGATAAAATTATCAATGCTGCTTTAATGGCACCTTCATGGAAAAATAAAACTTGTTATCGATTTATTTTTATCAATGAACAAAATATAAGAGAACAAATCTCCAATACAATTATAAACAAAACTGACAAAACATCAAATGCACTTAAACAAGCGCCAATCATTGCTGTTATAGTGGCAGACCCATCGGAAAGTGGTGATGTTGATAATAAATCATATTTTATGTTAGATTGCGGTATTGCTATGGAACATCTGATATTGGCAGCAACAAATGAAGGTTATGGAACTTGCTGGGTAGGTTCTTTTGAAGAAGAAGCAGTCCGTAAGATTTTAAATATTCCTGAAAATTTCAAAGTAGTTGCAATGACTCCAATTGGTGAAACCAATGAAGATGATGAACATTATCCGCCAAAGGATATCTCACAACATATTTATTACAACAGTTGGAATAATACAAACAAGCAATAACACATTCTTATATTTCATACAAATAGTTTGTGCAACCTCTATTACAAGTTCTGCATCAACAGGGTTGCACAAATTTTAATGATCAAATCTATCTACTTTAAACAAGTTCAGATCTTTATCTACTTCTCCAGAATATAATTTACTTAACATCATTCCACCTAGCATAGCAAATAATATTCCATTTGCCCCATAACCCAAACAATACCATAATTTAGAATTAGTAGGCTCTTCACCTATAAAACCCAAATTATCTTGAGTAGATGCAAATGCTCCACAATATTTATATTCTATATCTATATTTAAGTTTGGAAATAAGCTTTTTAGTCTTTGTTCTAATATTTCATAACTTTTACTACATAACTTTTCATTATATATATCTGGTATAAAGTTTATATCCTCCCCTCCAATTATTAACCTCTTATCTCTAGTTGTTCTAAAGTAATTATAAGGAACTCTGTTATCTCTAATAACTATGTCTTTATAAATTTCCTCAATGTTATCTATTGGCCTAGTTGCAATATTAAATGTAGTAGTCTTAGTTCCAAATGTCCTTTTAGTGAAAAGTTCTGTATTATACCCTGTAGCTACAACAACAATTTTCCCTTTAACTTTATAACCGTATACAGTTTCTACGGTAACACTATCATTACTATATTTAGCATCTATAACCTCTGTGTTTTCATATGCTCTTAATCCCTCTTTACAACTGACCTCAATTAAATGATGAGTAAATTTATAGGGATCAAATACAGCTCCTCCACCTTTACCTAATACACCTGCCTTTACATCAAATAAAAAAGGATTATTATCTTCATCAATAAATTCTACGGGTAATCCAGCCTCTTTTCTAATATAATACTCTTCTTCCATCTCCTTCTTTTCTAATTTCTTAGCTGTATATAAAAAACTATCTACTCTTTTATAATCACACCTATTACCATATCTATCTATAAACTCTTGAATTTCATCTAATGCCTTTAGCCCTAACTTATATGATTTTATTACATTCTCCATACTCGTATATGCCTTTAGCTCCATAGCATTACTATCAAGCTCATATTCAAGTAATGAGGTTGTTATACTAGTACTGCCGTGACCTATTCTTGATTTCTCTAAAATAACACAATTAATATTGCTTTTACTAAAATAGTATCCTAAAATTGCCCCTGTGACTCCTCCACCTATTATTATTACTTCTGTCTCTATATCCTCTGTTAAATACTCATACTGTTTTATCGTTTTATTGATTCTTGTAAATATACAATCTCCTTGTACATATTGTGTATTCATAATAACCACCTATCTCTTATATAATTTTAATTGGTATTTTTCTTAATCCACTACTCATGCTTTTATAGATAATTTTCTAATTTTTTAATATCTCTATATTTTCAGAAACACGAATAATTCATATAACTCACTATAAAATAACGTATTTTATTAGACATACTACAATCCTTTCTTAACCATTCATACTTTGTAGCCTTATTATTTCCTAAAGTTTATGCTTATATCCAAGAAATACTAAACATATATGACAAATTTAGTTTTAAAATTTGCTAATCAAAGTTTACCCTCCTCGGGTAGTAAAATAGTTGTAGTACAGAAAAGGTAACGATATTCTGATACAAGAGATATATTAATGATAAGCCAATTATGACAAGAAAAAAATACAACTAATAGAAACTATACAGAATCAGAAATTCATGAATCCTATAATTTTAGTGCTATGACCTAGCTGTATAGTATTCCTATGAATCAATCACATTTTCCAAACTTAGAGAATACTATAATGTTATAGTTCTATGAAAGGAAGAGAAATATGTATCCTAATGAATATCTCCCTTATACTAATGAAATTGATTATGAATCAAGATTTAATTTTTTAAGATCTGAATATACTAATAGTTTTATTGAATTGAAGGATTATGGACCAGAACCCTTTGTAGTAAATATTGATGAGGCTACTAAGCAAAATGATACTTTTCGTACTGCTTTATGGACTGGAACTCATTTGCAACTTACCTTGATGAGTATCCCTGTTGGAGGAGAAATAGGTTTAGAGAGTCACCCTAACCTCGATCAATTCATACGTATTGAAGAAGGTGAAGGGCTTGTTAAAATGGGCGACAGAAAAGATAACTTAGATTTTCAAAAAGAGGTCTATGATGACTTTGCTTTCATCATACCAGCTGGTAAATGGCATAATCTAATCAATACAGGTAATACACCAATTAAACTGTACTCTATTTATGCTCCTCCTGAGCATCCACGTGATACAGTTCATATAACTAAAGCTGATTCAGACGCTGCTGAAGAGTAATTCAACCACGCTTATCAAAAGACAAAAAGAAAGCTTAGGCTGACCAAGAATTTATCTTAAATGAGCTTTCTCAGTATAATGACACAATGTGAGAACCTGCTTATGTATCAGTAAACTAGCAAATATTCCCAAAGTTGACATACTTAAAGGTAATCATAAAACCATGTATAAACCAAATGCGGTAACTCATTTTTATTGAGATACCGCATTTTAATTCTATATATATTTATTTTGTAACTACTTTAAGTCTCATTGAATAATATGAATAGATAGATATTTGGGGGAGTTGTAATTTTATAAATGAATACTCTAAGTACATCCAGAGAAATTGATCTGTGTAGAGAGGCCTACATTAGCGAAGAATATGTAACTGTATTCATTAAATATACAGGAGATTTTAATAGCCTAATTAAAGAAATAGAATATATATGTGCCTTTAACGTATCTGAGGGTGCCTACATTGCTTCTGTGAGAACTGCTAATTATACTGACTTTATAAATAGATTTAATAATATATTTAACATAGATATTAGTTTTCCTTATACCTTGTCAGCTATCGAACCAGTAGAAGCTGCTAATATAACCCAATTTCACGGAGAAACCTTTTTAAATCTTACAGGAAAAGGTACAATAGCTGCAATTATAGATACGGGTATAGATTATTTAAACCCTCAATTTCAAAATCCTGATGGAACTACAAGAATTATAGGTATATGGGATCAAACTATTCAAAGTAATAACAATGATGACCCTATAGCATTTTTTGGCACTATTTATAGCCAAGATGAAATTAATAGAGCTATTGAAGTATCAAATCAAGGTGGGAATCCTTATGATATAGTTCCTTCAAGAGATGAGTTAGGACATGGTACAAATGTAGCTGGTTTAGTTGGTGCAAGAGGATTAAACGATGTTATAGGCGGTGCTCCTGAATGTGAATTTTTAATTGTAAAACTTAAGGAATTTAAAACTAGTAACCTTAAATTAGTGGGAATTAACGATAGAAGAAGTACACCTATTTTTGAAGGTATTGATATTTATATTGCAATGAAGTTTGTAATAAATTACAATCCATCACCTTCAACAAAACCTATGAGTATTCTGATCTCTGCAGGAACAAATTGGGGTGGACATGAAGGTATTACATCTATAGAAGAAGATATTAACTTCTTTTCAACAAGAAAGGGACTTATCTTCGTAACTAACACTGGTAATCAAGGGGCTAGCTTAACACATGGTTATGGTAGATTTATAAAGAGTAATACACTTCAAACTTTAGAGATTATTGTAGGTCCAAATGAAAATAATTTAGTTCTTATGCTCTGGGTTCAAAGACCTGATGTAATATCCATTGAAATAATTTCCCCTAATGGTGAGATTGCAAAACCTATACAATCTGGCCTTGTATCTAGTAAGTTTGAGCAAGTTAATTTAATTCTTGAAAATAGTATAATTAACATTTCTTTTTTAAACCCTGAATTTGCTAGTGGAAATGAATCTATATATATAACTATTAAAAATCCCAAAGCTGGACTTTGGCAATTAAGACTTAAAGGAGATTATGTAGTTAATGGAGTATATAATCTGTGGCTGCCTCAAAGGCCACTTATACAATTAACTACTAGAGTAATAAATCCTAACCCTTATATCACACTTCAAGCACCAGCTAATGCCCAAAAATCTATAACTACCTCTTTTTACAATCAAAATAATAATACTATAGCTGTAGAATCCGGTCGAGGATTTACTGCAGATAATAGAGTAAAACCTAACTTAACTACAGGTGGAGTTATGGCTTTAACTACAGGACTAAATAATGAAAATGTATTACTTTCTGGTGGATCTGTAGCTGGAGCCGTACTGTGCGGTGCTACACTGCTTCTGCTAGAATGGGGAATACTCCTTGGAAATGACACTAACATATATGGTCCTACAGCTATTTCCTATTTCACAAGGGGTACTAGTAAAAGGTCTGGTGATATATATCCTAATCCACAATGGGGCTACGGCATGTTAAGTCTTCAAGGCTCTTTCGAAAATCTTAGGTCATCTCAACTAATTACACATTATGATGGACTCAATACTCAAAACGAGAATAACCTGCCATCTGATTTTTATATAAGAATGCCTAAAGAATTATATGTAAGAATAGATGATTCTATTGATATTATAGAGTAAGCGATGAAACCACTGGATCTTATAAAGCTAAAAAGACCGCTAACTAAGAATATTAGATTACTCAGTTAGCGGTCAAACCTTAATATCTATTCAGTTACAACTTCTATCTCAGTCTACTCAATCAAACTTACATTAAATTAATTTCCAAGAGGAATAGTTGGCTCAACATTAGTAGGTTTATTAATTAAAATAACACCTTGAAAATAATCTGTTGTAACTCCTTTATTACTATAAAATACTTCTTTTTCAACCATTGCACTATCATAATAAGTAAATACTGTAGGTGTAAGCTCTTTTGAAAATGTACTTTTTCTATTATTTAAATCTATAAATATATCTTTTCCTTCATATTTAGAACCATTAAGTATTTCTCTCAATTCATAGCTTATACTAAAATATTGAATAGGTGAATATGATTGAAATTCAAAAATTGTTCCGTCTCCATATATAGTATTAATACTATATAACTTATCCTTTAATTTTTCGTCTTCAGCCAAATAAGCCGCTAAAAACTTAACACCATTAATCTCCTTTTGATAAGCATGTCGAATTCCATAATGCATATAGCATTTATCCATTTTAAAATATTCATCTAACTTCTTAAAGTTTTCATAAGTATACTTATCTCTAGTTTCATACCACTCCTTATCAGAGTCTACACTTGCAGCAGTTGTAAAATTAAAGTCTTGTGAATTTTTAATATTATTTAATATAAAGGAAATACTAAACAGATTCTCACCTAATGCTTCCTTATAGCTTTTATTGTTTTCATTTATTATATCACTTATTTCTTTTACGGCACTTAATATGTTTTTTATATTTTCTTCTCCACCCCATCCACGCTGATCACTTATAATACACTCTGTAATTTGTTTTTTAAAACTATTTAAGGCAGCAATTTGCTCTTTGCTTAAATTAGGATTATCTTGTATAAGTAAATCAATATACATTCCAGTGGCTTCTGAATTTTCAATGGAGTCTACTCCCTTTATTATTATCTTTTTATCTTGTGGAAGATCTTTATTTTTTGCATGAAGCTTTCTTAGATACTCTATATATGAAACATTATTAAACTTAGATTGCCATATATTTAAGAAATTCTTTAATAATTCCTCATCTCCTGTTTGAATATATTTATTAATAATTTCGCCTTCTGCATATCCCATTTCTAATAATAAATATCTACAATCCCAATTATCAATCAAATAACTAGCAAATTTATACTGAACGTCTGCATTTTCATCAGCTCCATGAACCTCATTTGTAAATACAACCTTCTTATCTTTTATATCTTCATCTAGAAAGTTTAAATCAGAATAATCCTCATAATTCTGTAAATTTAATTCATCAGCATTCTTTTGCACATATTGTTTTTCACTGATAGGCCTTATATAAATAATAGTTCCCCCTAATAAACCCATTATAATAATTAGTAATACAATGACTTTTTTCACTTTACTCATAATTTAATCCCCCCAAAAACATCTGTTGGTGTAATTTCTTTTACACTTCTTTGATTTGCTATATTAGTTGCAAAGGCTTATTGATTATTACTTGACCAAGTAACACTTGGCTTTCAATAAATATATAGAAATTATACCATATATTTCATCAAGCTATGTATTTTGTGGAAAATAAAAGAGACTAGAATTTAATCTAATCTCTTAAGTTACTTTTCACTAATGACATCTATCACATGGGTCATTCTTTCCACTTTCTTGTAGTGTTCCCTCTAAAATAGTTTTACTTCTAGATAAAGTAGAACAACTCTTTGTAGTATGATAGCTCTTTCCATTAGGTGTCCAATATACTTTCCCTGGACTGCTTGTACTACCTGAATTATTGATAGTAGTATTTGTATTATTACTAGAATTTGAGTTGTTAGTTGAAGTATTCGTTTCTAAACTTGCATTATATTCATCAGGATTCACATTATCAAATTCATCATTAATTACATTGCCATTAATTGTATAGGTGTAGCTGTAGTGACTTGGTATCTGCGTAGTTGTATCTGGATAAGTTATTATTGCAACAAACTCTGTACAACCTCCAGCATCTCGAATAACCTTTTCCATATAAGCTTGGTCACCATGCCTATTAAGGATACTATTCTGAGGCGTTATATTGTATGCATTGGAAACTCCACCAAGTGAATCAGCTATAACATGTCCCTCATCCAAGGTCCTACTTTCAACTCCTGGCACTTTTGCTTCATCTTGATAATATCTTCCACTTGAATTAACAGGCTCTGTTGAATCATCTTGCAAGATTATCTCCCTTGCTATTACCTTAACAAGCTGACCGTATTCATTGGTAAAAGCATAATATTCTCTATCTCCAAATCCTATGTCTACTACAACATTAGGTTCTCTGTGTCCAGATAGATTTCCACCATCAACTACTATCAGCTTATATCCTGAAAATATATCTTCTGTGATAACAGCTGAAGTTTCTTTCTTTGATTCTTCCTTTAAATTACTTGCAGTTTCCTTATCTGCTTCAGTTGATTTATACACTGAAGTATCTTCAATTTTATTCTCTTCTTTAGCTTCAATTTTATTACTTGCAATATTTTGCTGATTTTTTGTATCTCTTGGCATCATGGTCATGCCAAAAATTAAAACAGCAAATAGTATTCCAATTAAGCCTGACAAAAATTTCTTCATTTCTTAAAAATTCCCCCTAATCATCTTCAGTTCTCTATTATTTTACCATCCAGGCATGGATAAAGCTACTTACATTAGTTTTTATGTTAAGGTTATTTCTATTTATCTTCACAAACTGCATGACTTATCAATATGTTACACTTATAACCAATCTCTCCATATACCTATAATCCCTTATCTGTTATAATTAACCTATTGATAATAATTTAAAATAAATATTAATTAAAGGAGATCCCTATGAAATATAGAAATTTTTATGAATTTGAAGAATACTATTCAATACTCTTCTCTGAAAAAAAGTATGATGAAGTTTTAAATATACTCCTTCATGCAAATGAACTCTTACCAAAGGATGAATATGAAGAAAATCTATTTGAGCTTATCATCGATGAATCTAGGGTATATACTGAAACCAATAATAGTGAGAGCTGTATTAATCTTATAAAAAAATCACTTGAAAAAGGTTATCCTTTTCCCCTACACTGGCCAAACTTTGATTTATTAAGAAACCACCCTGAATATGAGTCTATTAACAATTTAAATACAAAACTACTTCACCAAGCTAAAGAAAACTCTAAGCTTGAATATGAAGTTCACCTTCCAAAATCTTATGATCCAACAAAAAAATATCCATTATTCTTTTGTCTACATGGTGATGGATTTCATTGCAATATAAAAAATACTAGCTGGTATTGGAAGCCTGATGCACTTTTAGAAAAAGGATACATAGTTGTATATCCTCAATCATCGCAAATGTATTTCCATAACAGCTTTGGCTGGCTCACTGATCCCACTCTATCAAGAAAAGAACTGAAAGATTGCTATGAACAATTATTATTAGACTATTCCATTGATGAAACTTGTGTATTATTTGGAGGTTTCTCTGGTGGTGCAACTACCTCTATTGATATGACTTTTCATAACACTATTCCAATAAAAGGAGCTATTGCATTATGCCCTGGTGATTACTTAGATATCATCGGACTTGAAGATACAAGGAAATTAGCAGAAAGAAAAACAAAAATAATTATTCTTGAAGGGGACCAGGACACTGACCCAGTTGTTCAGCATCTCTTAAAGATATTTAAGGAAGTTGGACTTGCTCATGAATACCATATTAATAAAGGAATTGGACACTGGTACCCAGAAGATTTAGATGAAAAAACTTTAAAGGCTGTGGAGTTTATAGTTAATAATTAATTATGGATATGTATATGTCTTGTCGTGCTTATATTAATTTATATAATGTGGTTAGCGCAAGCTTTAATCAGGTGATGATGACCATCACCTGTATCAGGCTTTTGTTGATAAACTTCTATAATTTTAATGATAAACTACACACTCCTGTCAATCAACAACTTATAAATTTCAATAAGTTTATCATCAATATCTAAAGATTTAAACTCCTCGAAAGTCATAATACTGTCAATCTTTGTTTTATTAGAAATCTTTTGTATATTTGCCACAATTCCCGACTCCCGCTCTTCTAATTCATTAATATATGCCATACCAGCTACTCTGAGAAAATAAGGCATTTGTGGGTTGCCCTTAAGGGAAAAAGCATATTTGAAAACACTCATTGCTTTCTCCCATGTTAATTCATCGATATCTATAGGTATTTTGATAGATGATGGCACAGAATCCTCAGATATTTCACTTTCATCAATACGTTGCTTAGATGCATTCTTTAGCTTTACCACTGTTTTCTCATTCAATGCCATCTTACTTACATAATCAATGAAATCTGCTGTTGCTTTTGGCCTACTTGTGTCCTGTTGTCCAGAAATCTGTGCATACTTTGCAAAAACTGCTACAATATCCTTTTTACCTCTTACTGCAATTGTCTTTAACATAAAAGCACCTCCGTATGTTATTTATAGTTTTATCAAGAGCTTTCTGTATGTTATTATATTAGCATGTTTTTCGTATGTCAATAGTATGTTTTCAATATTCCTCAAACTTTTTTATATTAAACAACATTCACCCTCTAGCTTATTAACAACTTATCTAGTTTCTCTAAAACTTATCGAAATCTTCCTGCGTTGCAAGAGTGTCCTATTCATAGTCATCATTCCTGCTTTCCGCAAACATATTATTGACCATACCCACAATCTTTATGATTTCTATCACAAAAACTCTTTCCAATGGCTTCAATTGCTTCAAATTGATGTAGTAACAATTCGTATTTCATACTCTACCCCACTCCTTATTAAGGTATATATAAAAACAAGGATACCTGTGTGATTTTCCACATAGTGCCCTTGTTTTTTAATTTTCTTTATTCTGTTTCATTTTCAACAGACAACAGTTTTTCTTTCCTTATTTCATGTAAAGTCTTTTCACTACCTTTAACTATGGTCCACTCATAAACACTTAGAGCTGACCATCCTGTAACCTTTTCTCCCCATTGATTAAATGTAAGTTTTTGTCCATTATATTCTACAGTTTTAGTATCAATAACTACAGCTTGTGAGTTCTCAAAATTCTTAATTACAACAGCATCACCAGCTTTAATAACTCCCCATTCAAATAACTTATCCATCCTTGGAAGATAAGATCTTGTAATAGGTGTATTTCTTTTTTCTGAATACACTGGTCTTTTCTTATCATCAACTTCAACATAGAAATCTTCTAAAGCTGGTGGTGGTAATATTCTATTAATATCTATGAAATAATTGTCCCCTATTTTCATTGGACTTAATTCAAAACAACTGATATCCACATTGTTAGCTATGAGCCAAGCAACTGCAGAAAGAGTTTGATTATCAAAAGAAGATGCTATAAGTATAATTCTTTGCTTAGAATTAAATGTTTTAGCTGCATTATTCTTTTCAAGGAAATCATTTAAAATCCTTGTTGCTTTTTCATAAGCAGTTAGCTCTCCCAATTCAAATTCATCTTTATATTTCTCAATATAGGAGGCAAATATTTTTTCTACAAGCTCGTCTGGAGTATTTATCTTGGCATAACTTGCTGCATATCTTATGGCCTGAAACTCAAATGCTTCTTTTCTTTGCTTAATATCTTCTACATCTCTTTTAATTTCCATTAGAACCAAATTACCATTCTCATCAATTGCAGTCAAATCACTTCTACCATTTTCTTTATTGGTAACCTGTTTGCCAACAACAAGAAGCGTTTCATCCTGGAATATTACCTCTATATTTGAGCGTAAAAATTCCTCAACTTGCTCTTCTTTTAAATTTAAACTTTTGAAATTAGTATTTGTTATCTCAACATCACGTATATCTATAGATTTATTAATTTTAACAGGAATAAGTATTCTCAACACCTCCAAGGAAAATTATTCTTATAGTACCTATCATAATTATTGCCATTTATTTAGGCATTACATACATTGAAAGCTTAATTCCTTTACTTACTTCTGTAGCATAAGATTGGTTTAAGCCTGAATCTCTAACTATATCTGTGGCTTTGTAATTATTGTCAAGAATTATATCCGCATATTTAACCCCGAATAAATGAATATTAGCAACTTGATACCCTTCTGGTACATTTTCATACATTTCTTTTAAGATTCTGCCTAATTCATTTTCAGTCATTTTAGCAACTCCATCCCATTTAATATTTCTTTAAGAACTTTTAACTCATCAATGTTTAATGTTACACCTTTACCCATTTTCTTATGCTCTGAGTCCCAATCTCTAATATCAAACTTAGCCTCTTTATCATTCCAGCTAATTAAATTTAATTCCTTTTTCCATCCCTTAGCTGATTCTGAAAGAACTCCTGTAGTTTCTTTAATTTCAAATTTTATATCCGCCATATTATTTTTTCTCCTTACTTTCTAAACTAATTACTCTTCTCTACCTTCAGCAACTCTATCAAAAACTATCTCATACATATCAACATTTCCACACATAAGCTCTGCCCGTCTCATAACTACCTCTAGTACATGCGTAGCTTGTTCTGGTGGATAATCATATTTCTTTAATAGTCTCTTTATTATTTTTCTCATACCTGCTTAAGCGCTTTTCCTTCTCTTCTTCTGCTAAATGAAATTGATGAGCAAACTTTTCGTACAGAACTGGTTTCATAAACTCATGATATTTTGGAATTGCCGCAGATATCTCACAGCCTTTCTAATCATTCAATCTTTTATTGTATCTTTTTTTGAAACCACAAGGACGGATATGAGTAAAATTTATTTCATCAAATCTCTGCCTTTTAAGAAAATCTATTCATTTAAATTAAATTTTTCCACCTACTCCTTTAAACTTCTCTACAAAAGCTGATATTTTTTGAAAAGTTCTCTGTTTTTTTGTTAAATATTTAGGGTTAAGTGGGCTCATCTTAGGAAGAATTTCATTAAGTTCTGTTCCATTTTCACTTGCATATTCTCTTTTTAATGAAGCAAGAATATATCTCTTTGCAGCATCTATATTAAGCTCTTCTGAGTTAATCAATTCTTCTGCTTCTCTTTTTTGCTCCTTTTGTGCAAATGAGAAAAAGGCATCTATAATGCTTGCTTTATCTTGAATCTCGTCCAAATCTATTTGATTTATAAAATCAATGACTAAGCTTTCTTTTGCACGATTCCCTGTACTAGATCGAATCAAACGACGTACTTCTTCAACCAGGGTTTCTTTATTTTTTACTTTTTTATTCTTTTCAAAGATCAGTTCAAGAATATAGTCTAAGTTTATTTCTTGTGATTTTAAAAGATCTACCTCAAAGACAATATCATCCCAATCAACAGAGGTTTTTTCTTTATCTTTTCCAGCTTTTTCTCGACGAAGCCAATCACGAATATCATTATATGTAGAACGATAGTCTTGAATTGCTCTATCTTCTGGCATTTCGATTTCTTGCATAGCTACTATATCTTCATCGCTTACATAATAAGTTGCTTTGAACTGTTCCATCGCGTTTGGATCATTTACATCAAGTTCTTGCAATGCTTTCAAGTTGGTAAACTCATCATAGTTTTGTAATACGTTTTCAATTCGCAAGTATTCACCAAATAGTTTGGCAAACTCTTTTTTATCCTTTTCAGTAACAATATCATCAACATTAGGGAAGCGTAAATTCAACTCTTTAACTACATCTATATAACCGCGACGTGCTTCACCAGTAGAAATATTGGTGAAACCTTCCATATATTCTCTATAGCTTTTTTCAAGTACTACATTTTTAGTGTTTTTATCTCCAAAAAGAGTAATAGCATCAATTGTCGCTTGTTCTAGATTTCTGAAAGTAACAATATTACCAAATGTTTTTGTAGAATCATAAATTCGATTCGTTCTTGAAAAGGCCTGGATTAAGCCATGGTAGCGAAGGTTTTTATCAACAAATAGTGTATTCAATGTTGGTGCGTCAAAACCGGTTAAAAACATACCGACAACAATTAATAGATCAACTTCTTGCTTTTTTACTCTATTAGCAAGATCACGATAATAATTTTGAAATTCCTTACTATCTACACCAAAATTAGTTTTAAACATTTCATTATAATCTTTAATTGCTAAAATTAAAAACTCTTTTGCACTACTATCCATTGCTGATGTTTCAAAAGTCTCATCAAGAATTTCACCTATAGCACTTTGCTGTTCATTAGCAGCAAAAGAAAATATAGTCGCTATTTTCAATGGCTTTTCACTATTTTTTTGCAAGTTATTTAACGATTCATAGTAGAGCTTTGCTGCATCAACACTGCTCACAGCAAACATTGCATTAAAGCCTTTTGCCCCTATATGTGAACGATGAGTTTTTACTCTGAAATTATTAAGAATATATTGTGAAATTTCTTTAATTCTTTCAGGATGTAATAAAGCTTCTTTGGTTTCTGCTGCTGATAGTTTTTTCTCATCTTGTTCCATCTCAATAGATTTAAACTTTGGACGCACACCGTTATAATCAACTTTGAATTTAAGGACCTTTTCATCTCTAATGGCATCGGTGATAACATAAGAATGCAACTCTCGACCAAATACTGTAGCAGTAGTTTCAGCACCCAGAGCATTTTCCGGAAATATTGGTGTACCTGTAAATCCAAATTGATAGTACTGTTTGAACTTCTTATTAATGTTTTTTTGTGCTTCACCAAACTGTGAACGATGGGCCTCATCAAAAATAAAAACTACTTGTTTATTGTAAATTGGTAAATCTGCTTCGCTTTTAATAAGATTGTTTAGCTTTTGAATAGTAGTAACAATAATTTTGTTATCATCTTTTTCAATGTTTCGTTTAAGTCCTGCAGTGTTCTCCGAACCATTAACACTATCCGGCGAAAAACGTTGATACTCTTTCATCGTCTGATAATCTAAATCTTTTCTGTCTACCACAAAAAACACTTTATCTATAAATTCAAGTTCAGTTGCTAATCGAGCTGCTTTAAAACTAGTTAGCGTTTTGCCTGAACCTGTTGTATGCCAAATATACCCACTGCCTTCAATGGTTTTCCATTTTTTTGCTTCGAATGAGCTTTTGATTTTCCACAAAATTCTTTCTGTTGCAGCTATTTGATAAGGACGCATAATTAGCAAAGTATCACTGGTATCAAAAACTGAATAATGCAACAACACTTTCAATAACGTATTTTTTTGAAAAAATGTTGCCGTAAAATCTTTTAGATCTTTAATAAGTGTATTGTCTGATTTTGCCCAATTCATAGTAAAATCAAAACTGTTTTTATCTCGTTTGGTAGTATTCGCAAAATAGCGACTATCCGTACCATTAGAAATGACACAGATCTGTAAATACTTAAACAGAGAGTTTTCTGAATTAAAGCTCTCCTTACTATATCTATTTACCTGATTAAATGCTTCTCGGATGGCGATTCCACGTTTTTTAAGTTCCACTTGGATCAAAGGTAGCCCATTAACCAAAATAGTAACATCATATCGGTTAGCTTGAGAGCCCTTTTGTTCAAATTGTGAAATTACCTGCATTTTATTTTTTGTTATATTTATTTTATCTACCAGATAAATATTTTTTATATGTCCATCATCAAATACAAAATCATAAATATAGTCATTATGAATTTTGCGAGTTTTATCAATATGATTATCACTTGGTTTATCTAAGTATTCCTCACAGAACCTTCTCCATTCTGCATCGCTAAACTGGACATCATTAAGTATTTGCAGCTGTACTCGTACATTCTCAAGCATTGCTTTAGGTGAGGTTACTTTTGGCAAATGCTCATATCCTTGATTGATTAGATCTTGTATAAATTCTCTCTCAAGGGATGATTCTGTTTGATAAACAACAGGCGCCTCATGAAGCACTGAATATTTTGTGTATTTATCTAGAACTATGAAGTTGTTTGATTCTGCAATAGATTTATAATCGTACATTTTTATGCCTCCTTCCAAAATCTATAGTTATTTGTTAAATGTTCAAGCAATATCTTTACTGTTTGCTTTTCTTGTGGCGTAGGTTCCGCTACACTCTCACTTGCTAGAGTGGAATGACTTGTAAATTGAATAATACGATTATAATAGGTTTCTTTATTATCTGGTAACAATTCCGACCACCTTGGAAACCCAAGAAAGCTGGCTGTTTTTTCATAAAGGTTTCTTAAAAGAGTAAAATGGTATTTTTCTATTGTTTCATTTGCAATAGCTTCTTCAAGAGTCGTTTTTAAATGCAAATGATATGAAAAACTCTTATTTGAATCTCCATGCTTTTCTTCTAATTCAAAAGTTCCATCTTCAAAACGCTCTATCCTATAACAAGCTTTCCTATTTATTTCATTATGCAGTACGTTATAAAAAATTGGATTATGTGTTGTTATGATAAATTTCAAAGTGGATTCACTTTTTTTAATTATTTCAGCTAGGTCGACAGCCATTTGAATCAAATGATTATCATCTAGTGACGTTACTGGATCGTCAATAAATACATACTCCAACTGATTAAGTTTATCAGTTTCTCTCTCACTTGGATCAAGTACATTTAAAATGTCTATTACTTGTTTCAACAAACTATAAAAAACACTCCATACAAAACTACTTTCCTCACCTTTAGAAATCTTTATGTTTTGGGTACTTTCTTCATTTCCTCGTTCAAAAGAAAATGTAATCTCTGAAAAATCAGGACTAAACTTAGGTGTTAATGCTCGATTTGTGTAATTTTGAAAATGACTAATAACATTTGGTTCTTGTCCCTGCTCTTTAAACACCCATTCTGTAAAAGAGTTTGGGTGTATTTTAAGTTTTAAATTTATGTCATTTTTTAAATCATTATCCCAGTAAAACAAATCTTCAGTGAAAGCATTATAATATATGATTTTCTTGCTAGCCAAACCCATTTCTTCTGTTTCGCCATCACCTTTTGGTGCAACTAAGCATTTAAATTCCCTTGAAAGTCTCGTCTTGCCACTCCCGTTAAAGGCATAAATTAGTTGTACTTTTTTATCACTATTCTTTAATTGCTCTGCAATTTCATTTAAACTTTTCCCCATACTACACCTCTATCTCTGCTTTTGGAAAAGTAAGAAGTTTATCACGATAATATTCGTATTGCTTTTGTCTTGCCTCAATTTCTGCAGGTAGACCGCTTGAAATGTCGTTACAAAGAGTATCAAAACGGTCAAGAATGTCCACTATGCGTTGTTGCTCAGGGAGTGGCGGGAGTGGTATTTCAATATTATTGAGATTCTTTTGGTTCAATTTAGGCTGAGCAGCTCCTGTAATGTAAGGTGTTAGATCAATTGAGTTCAAATACATTTCAACATATCGTCTTGTTGCATATTCATCAAACTTAAGCACATGTGCATGGTTATTTACCCATGTTTTGCCGGAAATAGAAAATGCAATTGGCGTAGTTCGTGCTAAAAGATTAGCGCCATCCTCAGATATCAAGAGATAATCCCCATCATAAATGTAGTCTTTTACATAATCAACAATTCCAGATGCGCCATAGTAAGGAATCTCTCCAGTTTCTCTACTTCCACTTGTAACAGGTTTTCTTTTTGAATCACAATTCTCAGCTATCATATCCAAAGTTACTATTTGAATATCCCCAGCTTTACTAAACAACTTGTTTTTATAATACTCATACTGTTTTTTTCTTGCTGTAAGCTCTGCTGTAAGCTCTGCTGTAAGCTCTGCTGTAAGCTCTGTGAAATTGTCTAAAATACGGACAATTTCACTCTGGATTGGCAAGGGTGGGAGGGGAATTAAAAATTCCTCTGTTATAGGTAAGGATATTTGTGGTAATGAACCCATTCCTGAAGCAGCGTCTCTAAAACTTTGAATATTATTTTTAAGAACATAATATAAATATTTTACTGATGCTTTTTCATCATGTGTATAAGCCCACATTTCATTTTTAAATGTAAATGGACTATCGAAATATACAGCGTCTATAACCCCACGTGATTGAACTAAAACCGCAGGAACTCTTGTAATGTTTGCATTAGGGATGTTTTTTTCTTTAGCGTTTATAACTGTTTTTCCACCAGCAAAAATACGAATTTCTCCATCCTCACATTCAATTTCTTTCATTTTACCAGCAGTTATAGGTGTACCTTTTAATCTTTTAAAACAATCCTTGATTTTCTTGTACTCTACCCCGTTAGGGCAAAACTCATTTATAAGCTCATCTAATCTACTCATTTATTCCACCTCAATTTCTGCAATAATTTTATCTATTTCAGCACGAAGTACATCAATTTTTGAAACATTTGTTTTTATTTCTGCATTTAAAGCATTTATATCTATAACTTCTCTTGTATCTTTTGCCTCTACATAAGAGCTTACAGAAAGATTGTAATTTTCTTCTGCAATCTTATCGTTATCTACAGATATTGAAATATGATCTATATCTTTTTTACTAACAAATAATTGCATAATTGCTTCAATATGATCTGCAGTTAAAACATTGTTATTAGTTTCTTTCTTGTAAAACTCCTCACCACTTGCATCTATAAACTGAGTTTTAGCATCCGTCTTATGCTTTGAAAGAACCAATATATTAACAGCGATTGAAGTGCCATAAAAAAGATTTGGTGCCAATGAAATAACAGTTTCAACAAAGTTATTATCAATTAAATATTTTCTTATCTTTTGCTCTGCACCTCCACGGTAAAATATACCAGGAAAACAAACTATAGCTGCACGTCCTTTACTAGAAAGATAACTCAGCGTATGAAGTACAAAGGCAAAATCTGCCTTTGATTTTGGCGCAAGAACACCTGCTGGTGCAAATCGTTCATCATTAATAAGCGTTGGATCATCGCTACCAATCCAATTTATTGAATAGGGGGGATTTGATACAATAGCATCAAAAGGTTTATCATCTCCAAAGTGTGGGTCTAAAAGTGTATTCCCAAGTGCAATGTTAAATTTGTCATAGTTAACATTGTGCAAAAACATATTCATACGAGCAAGGTTATAAGTTGTATGGTTAATTTCTTGCCCGAAAAAACCATCTTCAATAATATGATCATCAAATTGTTTCTTTGCTTGTAATAGTAGTGAACCCGAACCTGATGCCGGATCATAAATCTTATTAATCGAGGTTTGACCTTGTATTGCAAGTTTAGCAATAAGTTTTGATACACTTTGTGGTGTGAAGAATTCCCCTCCAGATTTACCTGCATTAGCAGCATAATTAGAAATTAGATATTCATAAGCATCACCAAATAGGTCAATATGATTTTCTTCAAACTTTCCAAAATCAAGTCCTTCAACACCTTTAATAACAGCTGCCAAACGACTGTTTTTATCTTTTACCGTATTTCCTAGTCTATTGCTTGTTGTATCAAAGTCAGCAAATAATCCTTTAATATCAAGTTCTGATGCATATCCATTTGCAGAACTTTCAATAGAAGAAAATATAGCCGCTAAATCTGTATTCAAGCTTTCATTTGTATTTGCATTTTTTGCAATGTTTGCGAACAACTGACTTGGATAAATAAAATAGCCTTTTGTTTTTATTGCATCATCTTTAATTTCACTGGTTATAATTTTATCATCAATTTCTGCATACTTGACACTATCATCTCCGCCTTCTATATAATTAGAAAAGTTCTCACTAATAAAACGATAAAAAAGTGTTCCTAAAACATATTGTTTGAAATCCCAACCATCAACAGATCCACGGACATCATTTGCTATTTTCCAAATTTGTGATTGTAATTCAGCTCTTTGTGTTGTACTTGACATTTTTGTTCCTCCAATTATTGTAATAACCTCTCGTAATAACCCGGCGTGTTTTTTCAAGGCTTTAAATTAACACGTATATTTTTATCCTACACTTTTTTGTAAGAAGTTTTTTCTTTTTTTGCTTCTAAAATTAGAAATTACTCACTCTAATAATTTGCTGTTTTTTTAACTTTTTTCTCAAAATAAACGGCATACCCGATAATGAGTTTGAAATGGTGTCCTACCTTGATATTCATGCTTTGGTGGCAATTTATGAAACCACAAATGATTTCTCTAATTACCCTTTTAATTTATTTTTCGAGGGCGTTCCCACTCCTTACCCATTCATCTACTTCACTTAATTTTAATTTCCAGAGTCGGCCAATCTTATGGGCAGGCATTTGCTTGTTTGCTATCCATCGGTAAATGGTATCTTTGCTAACGCCTAAATGTAGTGCCACTTCATCTAGAGATGACCATTTTTCAGTTTCTTCTGTTTTCATAACCTTACCTCCTTACACAGATTCCACTTCCTATATTTTAACATATAATTTTATCTAAGTATATGGTTTTAATCAGTTTTAATCTGCATAAGTCTGCAATAATACTTTTATAGTATTCTCCTAGTTCTAACAATTTAACTTATACTTTCTATCCCATAATACTCGTTTTTACGCTATTAAACTCTAGTTCCAATGATAAGTGCAGACCCCTTGTCCATTTCGCCTCCCGGTGCATTTATTTAAATTTTTTAACATTTACTCTCTAAAAGTTCAGCCTACTCACCATATATTTCAAATCCAAAAGTTCGAAAACCCACTGAAAATCAGTGGGTTTCGTTATGTATCAATATTGTAATTCTTATTTGGTGGAGACGCTGGGTATTATACTTACTGTTTCCTAATCATGTCTTACGAAACATATGAGATTTATATGATTTCTAATCCCATTAACACCAATTCCTTAACTGTGTTTCCTTTGCAGCTTCACAACCGCCTCAGCAGTAGCTTTCTGCCATTCAAAGTTCGTCTGTGACTCCTTTTCATGGGAAAGCCTTGCATGGGTGGCACTCTTAAAACTTTCTAATTCGCTTTGCTCTTAGTAAGTTTTGTGACCACCTCAACATGCGGAGTATGGGGGAACATATCCATAACTTTCACCTTCTCCACCTTATATCCATTAGCAGTTAATACTTCTAAATCTACTGCTAGTGTTTTAGGGTTACAGGATACGTAGATTATTTCTTTGGCATCAAACTTTATTACGTAGTCTAATGCTACTGGATGTACTCCTGGTCTTGGTGGGTCTAGGATTATTATGTCTGGTTTTTCTGTTACATTTTTTATGGTTACTGCTACATCTCCTGCTATGAATTCACAGTTGTTTAGGCCGTTGATTTTAGCATTTTCTTTTGCAGCTTCTACGGCTTCTTCTATTAGCTCTATGCCTACTACTTTTTTTGCTTTTGGAGCTACTATTTGTCCTATGGTTCCTGTTCCGCAGTATAGGTCAAAGACTACTTTGTCTTCTGATTCTCCTATGAAGTCTCTTACTATAGAGTAAAGCTTCTCTGCTCCTTTAGTGTTAGTTTGGAAGAAGGCAAAGGGATTTATTTTAAATTTTAATCCTAGAAGATTTTCTATTATATAGTCTTTTCCATGTAGTATTTCTACAGAGTCTGCTTGCACTACATCTGATAGAGAATCATTTAAGGTATGGATTATTCCTGTGAGTTCTCCTTTTAGATTTAATCCTTTTAAAGCATCTACAAAGGCTGTGAAGTCATATTCTACTTGGGTAGTTGTAACTATGTTAACTAATATTTCTCCTGTATTTATAGCCTTTCTTACTACTAGATTTCTTAAAAAGCCTTCATGTTTTAAGATTCTATAATAAGGAAGGTTTTCTCCTTTGAAGTGGTTTATGGTTGCATTTATTATAGCTCTGAAGTCTTCGTCTACTATTTGACAGTTATGTACTGATACTATGGCAAAGCTTTTTCCTTTAGCATGCATGCCTAGGGTTAGTTCTCCACCTTTTTCAAAGTCTCCAAAGGTGAATTCCATTTTATTTCTGTATTCATAGTGAAGTGGGCTGCTTTCTATTCCTAGGTACTCATAATCTGTTATACCCTTGTTATCTAATAGTGCCTTTACTTGTTCTTCTTTAAATTTAAGTTGAGTGTCTAGTGATAAGTCTCCTTGACTACATCCTCCACAAATTCCAAAGATATCACAGGCTGGCTTTACTTTGTAGTCTACGTCTTCTAAAACTTCAAGTAGTTTAGCTTCTACTCCATTGGAATTTTTTTTAGTTACTCTTGCTCTAACCTTTTGCCCGGGCAATGAATTTTTTATAGTTACTTTTTCTCCTTCATGGAAGGCAACTCCCTTTCCTGGAAATTCTGTACCCTCTATGATAAATTCATATTCTTTTCTCTTTCTCATTTTTATCTCCTTATCTAATAAAATTCTATGTTAGTTTTAATTTTTCATTATAAAATAATTTCATTTATTAGGTATATCTTTAAGTTTTATTAAAGTTATTTTACCCTCTATTTTGGGGCTTAAAATATGACTCTTAAAATCACCAAAACCTCTGAAACCCGCATAAACAGAACAAATAGTTAACTAGTTATATAGTTTCCTAGTTAAAAATTTATATAGGTATATTGTTTTATTGTTCCCTATTTAACTATTTTAATATTTTTATAGTTTCATATTTATATAGACTTATAGTTTTCTAGATATATTGTTTCCTAGTTAAATAAGTGTATGTTTATTTGAAATTACCTAGTTTATTATATATTATCCCCCAGATTTTATCTAGGCTTTTATGGTATATCCCTAGGAATTTTAAAGCTTCTCCGTGCATTGAATGTGGCAACTCTTAGTATTATGGCATATATGTGGTTTAATTGACATAAAATATAGGAAGTTGATATAATGATTAAAACTGTGGAAAACTTTGAGTTAACTTTTAGAATATCTTTAAAGGGGTGAGGTTATACTGTGAGATCTAAAAAAGAAAATACTAAAGCACTGATAGTTGATAGCTTTAAAAAGTTAATGACTCAACATTCCTTTGATAAGATAACTATAAAAATGATTACTGATGAGTCAAAGTTAATAAGACCTTCCTTTTATAACCACTTTGCTGATAAGTATGAACTGCTTGAATGGATTTGTTATAAGGATATATTTGAAGGAGCGACCCTTCTTATAGATAATAAAATGTTTAATGAGACAATTCTTTTTATTCTTACTAGGATAGAAAATAATAAAGAGTTTTATACTAAAGCTATGAAAATAGAAGGACAAAATTCCTTTGAGAGTATAATATATAAATTTCTTCTTAAGATGTTTGAAGAATTATTTTCTGTGCTAGATATAGAAAATATGAATTTTGAAGGAATTCTCACCGCTTCTGAAATTGCTAATTACTATTCTAGAGGTCTAACCTATTTTTTAATTACTTGGCTTAAGAAAGGTGTACAAGTTCCTGCTCATGAGTTAGCTGAAAAATATTATTTACTGCTTTCTAATTCCTTAGAAGATATTGTGTTCAAGCCATTATAAAAAGCTATGGGGCTTTAGCAAAGTATATTACTAATCTTATATAAAACAATTAAATAGATTTGTTTTAAAGCAACTACATAAGTTGCTTTTTGTTTTTTTTGATATACATTTAGGGCAAAGTGTATTTTTACATAAAAATCTATATTGACTATAATTTAAGAAAACAGATTATGAAAGGAAGATGCTTATGAGTGTTCTGGAAGTAATCATAGTATCAATAGGATTGTCTTTAGATGCATTTACAGTGACAGTATGTACAGGTGCAACTCAACCTTATCTTAAAAAGCGTATGGATTTTATTGTTGGCCTTGCATTTGGAGGAATACAAGCTATTATGCTTACTATTGGAATGATGATTACAAAGTTTCCAGTAAGCTCAATTTATTCTGAAACTTTTAAATCCATCAATCAATGGTTTTCTGCAATTATTTTCATTTTCTTAGGACTGAAGATGATAAAAAATGCACTTACTATTAAATCCATCAATGAGCAAAGGGAAAGTTTTAATTATAGAAATATTTTTTCCTTAGCCTTTGCAACTAGTTTGGATGCTTTAGTATTAGGAATTGGCTTTGCTCTACTGCGCACTGAAATTATTATAGATATGTTTATCATATTTGTAATAACAGGGATTTCATCTATTATTGGACTAAGGGTAGGCTACCGTGTGGGTGATAAGTACAGAGTTGCAGTTAATATCTGTGGTAGCGTTATATTACTTATTATGGGAGTGAAAATGATACTTTCTTACTTTAAAATTATTTAAAATGGGGGTTGGCTTATGTTAAATGTAAAATATAAAATTGAAAAGGCTGCTTTAAAGCAGGGACTTGGATACTTAAAGAAAAATCCTGAGAAAAACTTTGAGAAAATTGTTCATTGGTTAAGGAAGTTTGATACAGAAAATTTATATACACCTCAATATGATGCCATTGAAGGATTTTTAAAGGAGAAGGATAATAACTGGGTAGAGCTTATGACTAAATTAGCCAAAGAAGTGAATCCTCATATTTTAGAAACTGTGTTTAGTAACTTTCTTCTTAATTCTTCTATTAGAGGTTGGAGTGAATCTAGGAAAAAATCTAAGGAGTATGGATATGAAATTCCCTTTACTCTACTTATAGATCCTACTACTGCTTGTAATAAGAAATGTATTGGTTGTTGGGCTGCTGATTATAACAAAGCTTTAAATTTAAGCTATGATGAATTAGATAGTTTACTTATTCAAGGTAAGGATTTGGGTATCTTCTTTTATATAATGACTGGTGGTGAGCCTTTAGTTAGAAAGAATGATATTTTAAAACTGGCTAAGAAACATAATGATTGTGTGTTTATGATATTTACTAATGGAACCTTAATTGACCAGGCTTTCTGTGAAGACCTATGTGAAGTTGGAAATATAGTTCCTACTATTAGTGTTGAGGGTTTTGATGATGCTACTGATGCAAGACGTGGTGATGGTTCTTGGAAGGATATTACTCGTGCTATGGATCTTATGAAAGAAAATAGAGTTCCTTTTGGATTCTCAACTTGCTTTACAACTAATAACTGTGACAGCGTTTTATCTGAAGAGTTTATAGATATGATGATAGATATGGGTGCTTATTTCTCTTGGTACTTTACTTTTATGCCTATAGGCTGCAAAACAGATACTTCCTTAATGGCTAATCCTGATCAAAGAGAGAAACTATATCGTACTATAAGAGGTTGGCGCTCTACTAAACCAATCTTTAATATGGATTTCTGGCATGATGCTGAATATGTTGGTGGTTGTGTGGCTGGTGGAAGAAGATACTGCCATATTAATGCTAATGGTGATGTGGAACCTTGTGTATTCTGCCACTACTCCAGTGCTAATATAAAGGACGTTCCTTTAATTGAAGCTCTAGGACAGCCACTGTTTATGGAGTATCAAAAAAATCAACCTTTTAACAATAATCAATTTAGACCTTGCCCAATTCTTGATAATGCTCCAAAGATTGCAGAGATGGTTAAGGCTTCTGGGGCTAAGTCTACAGAGTATGTAGATCCTGAGAATGTAGAAGATTTAGTAGCTAAAACCATAGACTATGGTGAAACTTGGGCTAAACGAGCTGAGCCATTATGGGAAGAAAATTTAATGTGTAAAAATAAATAAACTATGCCCCATTGGGTAAGGAATTTTATTCCTTGCCTATGGGGTACTTTTATTAATAATAAAGTAATTCTGTTTCTTTTTCTTCCTTTTCCCCTTATAATATAAGAGTAGATTATGCTTCATAAATTTATAATATATTCTTTAATATGAAGCTTGTAAAAATTAAATTTCTGGAGGAATTATGAATACACTTACTTTTATTTTTTTATGCTTTGCAGGTTTTCTGGCAGCCTTTGTAGATTCCATTGCTGGTGGTGGTGGGATAATAAGCGTTCCTGCTTATATGATAGCTGGGTTGCCTCCTCACATGGTTCTTGGAACTAACAAGTTTACAGCTTCTATGGGCTCTCTTACTAGTTCTATTAATTTTATAAAGTCAGGTAACTGCAATTTTAAGTTTCTTAAAATAGTAGCACCTTTCACTTTAATAGGCTCTATTTTAGGCGTTAAGGCTGTACTTCTATTGGATGAAAGTTTTCTTCAACCTTTAGTTCTTGTGCTAGTTCTTGCCATAGGTGTTTATACATTCTTTTCTAAATCCATTGGGGAAAAGGATAATTTTAAGGGATTAAATAAAAGAAATATGACTATTTCTATAATCTTTGCTTTTTCACTAGGATTCTATGACGGATTCTTTGGACCTGGTACAGGCTCCTTTTTAATCTTTGGTCTTATTAATATTTTAGGTTTTAATTTTCTTAAAGCTTCAGCAAATGCTAGAGTTTTAAATTTTGTTAGTAATATTGCTGCTCTTGTTACCTTTGCCTTTAGTGGTAACATAAATTACCTAATTGGTATACCTGTTTGTGTATTTATGATATTAGGAGCTAAACTAGGAACAAAGTTAGCTATTAATAAGGGGTCAAAGGTTATTAAACCTATTTTTGTTACTATGTCCCTTGCGGTAGCTATAAAAATGTTATTACAACTATTCTAATATTAAATATTTTATATATTAGGAATAATTTTCTTTACAGGAACTTATCCTTAGCCTATACTTATTAATGTGTGCTAAAAAGGAGGCTTTGTGCTCATGTATTCATTTGTTGTTGTAATTATTATAATTATTATTGGATTTTTAGTTTGTAAAAGAAATTATAAAAATAGAGCTAGTCATATTAATGGCAATTTATTAGAGTATTGCTATCACATTGTTGTAGAATTTGAAAAACTTAACTTTGAACAACGAGGGAAGTTTAAGAATTCTCTTACTCAAAAGGAATCGGATCTATTTGATGGTATAATAACTAGAAGCATGACTTTAGGTAAGAATCTTAACATACTTCAAAGTCATATGTTTAATCTAGAGTCTATTATGAAAAAAATAAGGGCACAAAAAACTAATATAATGCAATAAAAAACATTAAAAAAATATTTTAATAAATATTTAGATATAATTTCTCATATTATACATAAACTAAATGGGAATCTTAAGAAAGGAATGATATTATGAATTTTAAAAAATTAATAACAAATACTTTAGCTATTGTAGGTGCTGTTGTGGTTGTAGATAAAATTGTAAATGCCGTTTCAAACAAGAGCATAAAGTCTATAAGTGAGGCTCTTATGAAGGGTGATTTAAATGAAGACGAAGATAGAGATGAAGATTCAGACCTATGTCAATGTAGCTTTTTAGATGATGACTATGAAGAAAATCTAAATGCTTGTCACTGTGGTGAAGATTCTGAAATTGATTATGAAGCTTTCCCTGACATAAAACAATATGAAGATAGTGACGAAAGTGCTTTTCAGTATGCTATAAAAACTGAACCTATTACGGATACACCAAAAGAAGTATAATATGTATTAAAGTCCACCTTCCTTAAAAGAAAGTGGACTTTTTAATTATCTGTGATGTTTTTTATGGTGTTTTTTGTTCTTCTTGCTCTTTTTACTTGGATAACATTCATCAAATTCTTTATAATCATAGTGTTTCTTTTTATGGTGTTTGTGTCCATAATCACAATTATTTAGATACATGTTTTGAAGTAAATATTCACACTTCATGCAGTTGCTCTTAGGCTGCACACATTCCTCACATACCTTATAACTTTCTGGGTCACGATTTTCTAATCTACGACGGTCTCCTTCATATTCTTCTCTTAGGATGTCATCATATACTGGTTTTTTATATCTTCTACTATTCTCAACATCTTCTAATAAAATATCATTTTCTTCTTGATCTATACCTTTTGTATCTATTTCTTCATAGTCTATGTGTTCTTTAAAATTATTTCTATCTACTATATCATTGTCATCATGGACTTCTTTTTCAATATCATCATACTGATCTTCATTCCACTTATCATATTCCTCGTGATGCTCCTCATCGTTTTTATTACATCTTGGACAAGGATTTTCACATTTTTTATCTAACTTTTTATAAGGATTCTCTCTTCTACATTCTCTATTAATTTCAGAAAGACCAAATTTGTCCCTAGATTCCCTATTATCATAATATTTTTTATATGCTCTTTCAGCTTCTAATCTCTTCATATATAAAATATCATCAAATTCATCATCTGTTTCTACAAAATCATCATAGATATCAAAATCTTCTTTTCTTTCAACAGGTTTAATAAATCTCTTTGCTAAACCATCTACAGGATCCTTAAATTCTACAGATTTTACATCAGCATGAGCTTCTACATCCCATCTGTTATTACATTGACATTCATGAGTATTTTCATTATCAAATACTATATCCCTGCCAAAAGTAACATTAGCACTAGCTCTCTCTTGTGAAAAATCTCCGTCGGTATCAAAGGCTTCAATAGACATTATATACCTTTCTCCCAGACTTGGTTTGTTAGCTAGTTTTAAAACATAGGAGTTAGCATCTCTGCCTAATGTAGTTACATAGTTGGAGTTTATGAATATATTATATCCACCTAAATCTATATCAGTATTTGGTGTCCAATTCATTCTTATTTCTTGGCCTGTTGCTACTGCTCTAAAATCTCTTACACTTCTAGGCTGCATTAATAAATCTAAATTTTCTGGTCCATAGTTTAAGTCTACTGGTGGATTTACTCCAGGCATGGTTCCATTCTCAGTAAATTGCCACATTCTCCATCTAGTCCATCCACCTTGATCCCTTGGATATGGAGGATTTGCTGGTAATTCTGGATACATAGCAATCCAAAGAGGCATATCTGCTAGGATAAAACCTTTCTTAGTATGATAGAAATTGTTATATAAATCAATAAAAAATGCTCCAGTATATAACATCATTTTTCTTCTAGTTTTTCTTTCAAATCTCTTTCTAAATCTGTCTACCCAATCTAGTAATGCATCTGTAGATATAGATTTATCTAGTGGTGCTTCAATGTCAATTACAGGGAATAGATCTCCATATCTTCCTGGTCCATAGGCTTGTTGTAGTATGTCTATAAATCCATCACATTGAATATCTGCGGTAGTTAAATCTGTAGAAGGTACTGCATAATGATATGCACCTGTTCTTACTCCCACATTTCTTAATCCGTTTACATACTCAATAAATTTTCTGTCTATTCTCATTCTACCAGTACCATAACCAGAACCACGTAAATAAGCATATGGGGTTTGTGTTGCAAGTAGAGTATAATTTACATCGCCCCTATATTCATTTAAATCAGGACCTATTATGTTACGACTAGTTTTATTTTGCATACTCTCCTCCGAAATTGAATGCTTCACTTATTATATTACTAGTCATATATCCAATGTGTTACAACATTTTCATTTGAATTTATATGATTTTTTTAAAATTCCTCTCATTAGATTTTAATATATAGAACCTAATTATCTACTGATTCTTTACTTTAATTTCTCCACTCTGTAAGTTTACCTCATATACTTTATTGTTTAACAAAATATTTTCATCCTTTCTATTATTTCCTGAATAGGTTATATAGAGAATTATGCTATTTTTATCTTTAAATAAGCTCTTGTAGTATGTGGTAACTCCTTTTACATATTTATCTGAATCCTTATTTTGAGTGTTTGATGCCTTTATATCTTTTATAAATTTAAAAACTTCCTCTTCAATATAGTTATTAATTTTCATCTCTATATCCTTGTTTATCATATTTTCAATTTTTGGATAACATAAATACTGATTAAATTCTTCACTACTTTCTTCATAATTTATTGTTTTTATTATTGGGGCTTCCACTTGAATATTTACTTTATTTAAACCTTTAGGAAATTTACTTAGGGGTATATAAAATTTAGGAATTCCTGCTACGTAGGGAGCAATTTCATATTCATCAAAATATATGACTAAGTCTTTATCTGTTAAGAAAAATTTTTGATTATAAGGGATTACATTTAGTTTATCTACAGCTTCTTTGAAATATAATTCAGGATTTTTATTTATAGTAGCTTTCACATTGTCTAAAATAATTTTATTATAATTCCTATTATTCCCCAAGAAATCTTCAATGACTCCTCTATTTCCTGTATTTATATCAAAGTTAAAGGACTCATCTACTGATGATCCATGAGCTCCACCTGTATAACTATATAGGTTTAGTGTTATTGAAAGGATATTATTCTTATTATAAGTCACATTATTGTTTACATTAATTACATAGGGTTTTGGTTCTAATCCAACTTTTATATTATATTCATTGTCTCTAATAGATAGTTTTGTTATATATTCTTCAAAGTCACTAATTCTTTTTGATATGTTATTATTTATAATCCCTTCTGCTTCTTTATTTTTAGCAATCTTTACACTTGGCTTATTGATATTTACAGATACATACTTATTAGAATATACCTTTTCCTCGTTTTCTATTGTGGCACCTTCTTCATCTTTCAGTATATTATTAACCATTCTTGGTAAAGATATCTCTACGGAATCAGGATCACTGTGTGCATCTATGGCAAATGCTCCATGAAAATTAGTAGTTAATAATAAAACTAAAATTAAATATATAACTTTCCTCATAACATTTCTCCCTTCTACAAAATATATTTTAAATAAAATAACTTTATATTAGTTTGCCCATATAAATCCTGTGTACACCTGTTAATTTTTAATAAAAAAATGCCTTAACCTTTAGTTAAGACATTTTTTAAAATTAATTTTTTTATAATTTAATTCTTAATTTATTTAATGCAGTACTTGTTATTAATTGTGGTCCTCCTATTACATAGATCTTATTTATACTATCTCTATTTTGTGTAACTATATTCATAGTAGGTGCTTTAACTTCACTGTTACTATGCAATATTACAAAAGATGAGTTTTTAGAAGCTAAAGCTGACACTGAAAGAGCATCAGGGAAATCAGTCCCTAAAGCCAAATACATTTGTGAAATATTTAAACTACTTTTAAACCTATTTAAGATTTTCTCATTAGTTGCATATCTATCAGTTCCTCCAAGCCTTTCTGGATTTTTAAAAGTATTAAATAAAGCATCTGATATTATTCCAGAACCACCTACTATATAAGTCTTAGTAATATTTTTACTATTCAAATAGTTTCTTGCACTACTTGGGAATTCACTATTTTTAGTTAGAAGTATTGGCATACCTTTAATTCCTGCAACAGATGATATAGAAAGACTATCTGCAAAATTTAATCCAGTACTAATTACTACCTCACCTGTAGTTCCAACTTCCTGTGCGATTTTTACAGAGGTATCATATCTATTGGCCCCACCTAACCTTTTTGTAGTTATATTCATTGCTTTAATTTGATTTTCAAAGGTAGATGAAAGAACACCGGTTCCGCCTACTATATATACATTCTTAACCTTTAGGTTAGATAATAAATTTTTTAGTTCTTGTTGTTCATTTAAAGATTGATTCCTAGCTAATAGTATTGGTGCTTTATTTTTAGCAGCCAACGGACCTGCACATAGAGCATCTGGATAATCTGTTCCAGGTGCTATTACAACTGTATCAGAAGAAGTCCACCCCTTCTTTGCTACTAAATAAGAAGTTTCATATCTTGTAGCTCCATACATTCTCTCTCCTTGGGTTGAAGAAATGGTTACATTAGCTTCTAAATAATTAACGATACCTTTGCTTATACCACTAGCTAATAATTCTTGATAAGCATTAGTGCTCATTTTAATTGCTTCACTTTTATTACTTATAAAACCACATTCTGCTAAAATTGATGGCATTTTAGTTTCTCTAACCACATGAAAATCAGCAGTCTTTACTTTTCTATCATAAGCCCCTGTACTGCTTATTAATTGTTTTTGCACAGAATCTGCCAGTGGCTTTGAATCCATTCTATTAGGATAATAATAAGTTTCTATTCCATAGGCAGCAGTTGTAGTTGCTGAATTTATATGAATAGATGCAAAGGCATCAGCCCCTGAATTATTAGCAAGGGAACTAATTTCTCTAAGCTCCAAAAACTTATCCGTAGTTCTACTCATTACTACTTCTATTCCTTGAGATTGAAGAATTCTTTGAACCTTAAGAGCTATCGCTAAAGTTAAATGTCTTTCTTCTAACCCATTTGCACAAGCTCCTGGATCACCACCATATCTCGGATCACCACCATGTCCAGCATCAATAAATACTCTATAATTGCTGTTAGTTGTAATAGTTTTTGTAGTAGTTGCTGTTAAAGTTCTGGCTGCCATTACTTGTTGAGTTGGTTCTTTTACCAATACTTGATAAACATAAGTACCGCCTTCACTTTCAAGGGTTATAAAGGTTTCCCCTGTAGCTACACCCACAAATTTCCCATTTTCGTCTACTTTGACTATACTTTCATCTCTAGAACTTAATTTAAAAGGAATTGAAGCTTCTTCTTCTACTAAAAGGCTAGTATGGTCAATTGCTTGTCCAACATCAATGGATAATCCATTTTTCACTTGTACATTAGCCTCTTCATTTTCACTTAGTATAGTTTGTAATTGACTTTCTGTATTACTTATACCACCATTACCGCCATCTTCTGCTGCAGCTAATCTACTAACTGGAGATACCATAGTAATTGTTAACATTGCAGTTATTGCACATAGTAGCTTTCTAATACGACTTTTACTTCTTTTCACTCTTCTTTCCCCCTATTATACATTTTATCACTAAAATATAGTCATCCTTAATTTTATTCTACATATATCATTCATATCCTTTTGATTTTTGATAAATTATGTGGAATTTTTACTTTTACAATGTTACTTATACATTATAACATATAAATTGGGAGTAATTTGTAAACTTTTATAATATAGCTTCCTCATGCAATAATTAATATGAATTTAAATCTTGGTAAACAGAGTTCTTAGCTTCAGATGGATTATTAAAGCTATTAGTAATGGATTTAATTAGAGCTATAACTTATAAAAGGTATATCCTAATGACTTTCATAACTATGATATACCTTTTAATTCTTACTTTAAATAATAAAATCCTTTGGATCATGCTCCTTTGCTTTAGGGCCATTGTATTCAGCCTTAGGTCCATTAAATACAGCTTTAGCACTTTCTACTTGTGGATCATGATTTATATTTTTTTTCTTAAAATGTCCATCTTCTTTTTTATTATTTTGTGTTCTTTTCATATTTGTCACAGTATCACCCCTTTGTAATATTAGAGTAACCACAAATCTTTAGTTTATACTTTTTAAAACTTCTTATATTTAAGGATAATATATTTTCTAATATTTACCTGAACTTATAATCATATTATGATATAATTATAGTATTATACTCATATATTAAGAGTAAACTTATTATAATAAAAATAATTTAAAGGAGGATATTATATGATGGAATACACTTTATCAACTTTAGAAGCTTTTCAAGTTTTAGATTCCCATCCAACTTACAGAGCTATTAATTCTGAAGGTCATACTTTAGAACTTAGAGGTCCAGAAAAATTTATCATTCATAGACGTGTAAAACTTGCAAAAGATAAGCATGTAAGTCTTAATGATACATGGAGAATAATTAAGCCTATTGATTATGAACTAGCCAATGAGCTTTTCAAAAAGCTTAGAACTATAGAGATTAGATTTGAAGATGGTACTAAGAAATTCTATTCAAAGATGCCTGACAATGGTCATGTTATCCTTGAAAGTGATCTACCACACTATAAAAATTGCTTATTTTATTGTTTTAGTTACTATGAAGAGTAAAACTTTTATGTAAGGATTTATTATGGATATTGATGAGTGCATAAATAAAAAATAGACTATGAAACTTAATTTCCTGTTTCATAGTCTATTTTTTGTAACCTTTAAAGTACCTACTAATATATTATATATAGATAAGTACTTTTTAGGAGATTTACATGGAATTTTACGGAAGCCAAACTGAAAAAAATCTGAAAAAGACTTTTACTGGTGAGAGTAAGGCTAACACTAAATATACATTATATGCAGAAAAAGCTAGAAGTGAAGGTCTTCACTATGTAGCTCAAGTTTTTGATGAAACTGCATTTAATGAACTTGCCCATGCTAGAAGAGTATTTGGTGAATTTTTAGGTGAAGTAAACTCTACAGAAGAAAACTTAATGAATGCCTTTATGGGCGAAACTGCTGAAGCAACTGCAATTTACAAAGAATATGAAGAAGTCGCAAGAAGGGAAGGGTTCGAAGAAATCGCAGACTTCTATAAAGAACTTGCAGAAGTGGAAGCTGAGCATGATTTAAGATTCCGTGCTCTTTACAACCGAATACTTAGCTGTACCTTGTATAAAGGAGATTCTGATTCTCTATGGCAATGTACTAACTGTGGATATATACATGAAGGTTATACTGCACCTAAAGTATGTCCGCTTTGTAAATTCCCTCAAGGATGGTTTGAACCATATTGTAACCCTCTAGATTAACCACTTTAAAATAGCGTAGATGCCTATCCCCCAGGGTAATCTTGCTATTTTATTTTTATTATATAAAGGTTTTTAATGATTTTTATAGAAATATTTATTTATATAGTAGGATATTAAACTTATGCATATTAAATTTAATCTCCTACTATGTATTAACTTTACATATCATATTTTTTATTAAAAATTTAAATTTATTTATTATAGGAGTTATTATGAGTATTAAAATTTTAATTTGTGATGATGATGCACTGATAAGAGAAAGTTTAAAAATTATATTATCCATGGATGAGGAGTTAAATGTTGTACACATTTGTGAAAATGGTTTGGAAGCTGTTAAATATTGCTGTAATAACTCTGTGGACGTGGCACTTTTAGATGTTCGTATGCCTGAATTAAATGGTGTAGAGGCAACTAAGGAGATTTGTAAAGTCACATCAACTAAAGTCATTATATTAACCACCTTTGATGAAGATGAATATATTTCTTCTTCATTAAGGAATGGCGCAAAGGGTTATTTGTTAAAAAGCAATTCTCCTAATACTATTATTAACACCATAAAAGTAGTTCATAATGGAAGTGACGTAGTGGAAAATGGAATTATAGATAAGCTTCTTTCTAAAACTTCTCCAGTATGTCCTAACCCTAATATGAATAATTTTTCTAAAAGAGAAGTGGAAATTATAGAATCCATTGCTGAAGGTTTAAGTAATAAGGAAATTTCTGAAAAGCTATATATCTCTGAAGGTACTGTGAAAAATTATATTACAAACATATTAACTAAAACTAATTTAAAGCATAGAACCCAAATTGCAGTTTATTATTTAAAAGGAAAAATTTAAGTATGACGAAAGTCATATAAAGTTATGACCTTTTCCACTTATTAGTGGGAAAGGTTTTTTATATAATTTAATTATAGGATATTCTAATTATATTTAAATTTCAGCTAAGAAATATCAATAAGATTTTTAGAAAATACTTAATAATTTTTTAGCTTAAAAAAGGGGTTGTTATAATGTTAATAAATATAGAAAATCTAACTAAAAACTTTGGTGATAATATTGCTGTAGATAACTTAACTCTATCCATTGAAAAAGGTGAAATTCTAGGTCTTTTAGGTCCTAACGGTGCAGGTAAAACTACTACTATAAATATAATCACCTCCATACTAAAGCCTACTAAAGGTAATGTAGAAATCTTTGGAAAGTCCCTTTATAAGTATGGACCAGAAATAAAGGCTCGTATGGGTATTGTCCCTCAATGCATATCTTTATACGAAAATCTTACAGTAGAAGAAAATATAAGTTTTTTTGCAAAACTTTATGGATTAAGGGGAGCTTTTTTAAGAGATGGTTTAAACTATGCTCTAGATTTTACCTCTTTACAGGATCATAAAAAAACTAAGTGTAAAAATCTATCTGGTGGAATGCAGCGTCGATTAAATATTGGTTGTGCCATAGCTCATAAGCCAGAAATTATAATTATGGACGAACCAACCGTGGGAATAGATCCTCAATCTAGAAATCATATATTAAATATGGCAAAGGAGCTTAATAAAGAAGGTTGCACTATTATTTATACTTCTCACTACATGGAAGAAGTTCAACAGCTGTGTAATAAAATTGTTATTATGGATAATGGAAAGCTAATAGCAAAGGGAACTAAGGATGATTTAATCTCTTTAATTTCTGATAACTCCACTTTAGAAATTGAAGGCTATGATATTAATAAATCTGTTTTAGAAAAGCTTTTGGAAATAAAGGGAGTAAACAGTTATTCCTTAAATGAAAACAAAGTACTGATAACCTCCAGTAAAGATGTATCAAATTTAAGTTCCATTATTAACTTTTTTACTTCTAATAATATAGAAATTAGAAATATGGGTTACAAAACCTTAGATTTAGAAGATGTATTCTTAACTTTAACTGGCAAAAAGCTTAGGGATTAGGAGGAAATTATGAAATTTTTAAATGTTGTTTATTATGATATATTAGACCTCCTTAGGGATAAGACCTCAATGTTATCCATGATAATTTTCCCTATATTATTTATGACTACCCTTGGAATAACTTTAAGTGGAGCCTTTTCTTCAAGCTATGAATTCAAACCTAAAACAGTGATATATGTGAACAATCTTTCTACCACTTCTGATTATAGTGAAGAAAAACTTATATTAAATAATTTCTTAGAACTGGGGAAAAAAAATAATATAACCTTTAAAGAAATTTCATCTGTAGAAGAAGGTCAAAAAGAAGTTCAAACTGCTAATTCTATATTCCTCGAACTTAGGGATAAAAATATTATAGTTTATAAAAATTCTAAGAATAAATATTCCACAAATATAGTTATAAGTATGCTAACTTCCATATCTAAAAAAGTCACTCTAAAAAGTATCACAAATGGTAATATTGAAACCTTAGAAGAAGGCTTTACCACTGCTACTGAATTTCAACCTAAAAAAGGATTTACCTCCTATGATTATTATGGCATCGTAGAAATAACCATGATGGTCCTTTATGGTTCGGGCTATGGGTTTTATACCATTTATAATAATAGAAGAAACAAAATAGAAGCTAGGTGCTTTCAAGGGAACCTTTCTAAAAATTCCTATATAATAACTAAAGTTACTTCAACTTTTATTGTAACTGTGATATCACTAATTCCTGCAATGCTTTATTCCATATTTGTTTTAAAAGCTTATTGGGGTGAGGATTACTTTTCTGTTATAGCACTCCTTTTATCTTTAAATTTCTTTGGCACTACCCTTGGGATTTTACTTGGATATATTTTTAAGGAAGAAAAACATGGTTCCTTCTTTCTTAATACCTTAATTATACCTGTTATGACCTTTTTAGGTGGAGGATATATATATTTAGAAGATGGTAATAAGCTCCTTGATATAGTACGCTATATTTCACCTTTAACCTTAATAAATAAATCTATTCTTTCCATAGCTTTTTATGAGGACTATTCTAAGTTTTATATAAGTATTCTCTACTCTGTAGCACTGGGAATTTTATTTTTAGCTTTTACTTTCTCTATATCAAATAAAAAGGAGGCTTATTAATGAAGATTTTATTAGTTATGGCTGAAAAAAATCTAAGGCTTATATTTAAAGATAAGCTTTCTATAATACAGCTATTTATTCCTATATTAATAATAATGTTTAGTATAAAATTATTTAGTTTCAGCAATGGAACTGTAAAAATCGGGATTATAGATGAAGATTGCTCCGATTCATCAAAGCTTTTAATAAGTAGTTTAAGTAATAATTCTTCAATTAGTACAGTACCTCTTGAAATCTCTACTGCTGAATCAACTATGATGGAGACATCTATTCCTGTCACCATTGAAATCCCTAAAGATTTTGAAGAAAGTATTATAAATGGAACTCCTAAAAAGATTAACGTACTTTCTGAAAAAGACAGTTCTATGGGTGATGCTATTACCTCCATAGTAAATCTTCAAGTAGAAGATTTATATAACTTGGGCATTAATTCTAATAAAAGCAATGATGAATATGAAAAACTTTTATTAAAATATAGTGATGATCCAGTTAAAATAACCTCTAAAACCTTATCAGATTTAGAGAATGATTTTGATTTAACTCAAACTGCAATTGCCTTTGTAATTTTCTTTCTCATGATGAGGGCATCTTCTATATCTTATATAATATTATCAGAAAGATGGAATAAAACTTACTATAGAATATTTACTACGCCAGTTACCTCCTTTCAATATATTGGAGGAAATATTTTAGCAAACTTTTCACTTTTAGCTTTTCAACTTCTAATTACCCTTATAACTCTAAATTATTTTGTAGATATATATACTTGGGTAGGGTTTATTCCTCTGTTTCTTTTGTTATTAGGAATAGCTCTAGTTACCGTGGCCTTTGGTACTTTTTCCATAGCTTTATTTTTTAATTCTAAGGGATACGGTATGTTTTCTAACATTGTAATTACTATTACTACTATAGTATCGGGTGCTTTTACTTCCATTAATTTTTTACCTGAAAGTGTTAGATTTATAGCTCCCTTCACTCCTCAGTACTGGGTAATGAATGGGATAACTAAACTTCAGATGGGTATGGGAATGAATTCTATTATTATTAATTTGGGAATATTATTACTCTTTTCCATTGCACTATTTTTAGCTGCAGCCTATAAGCTTAAGTTAAAACTTCAATAAAAGTTTTATATGTAATGTAATTATTATAAATACTGTATTAAAGACCATTATAATAAACCCTCACTAAGAAATTTAAATTATTTGTGAGGGTTTATCTATGTATTCTTTCCTTTCAATGATATAATTAAGCAATAATATTTTTTAATTTTACTTTGAAAGAAGGGATATAATGAGTATATTATCTTTAAAAAATGTTTCTTTTCAAGATGCTAATACAAAAGTTCTAAAGGATATTAATTTAGAAATCAATGAAGGGGATTTTATAACTATCACAGGGCCTTCTGGTGGTGGCAAATCAACCTTACTGAGAATTTTAGGGGACTTAATTTCACCAACTTCTGGTCATTTATACCTGAGAGATAAGGATTATTCTGAAATCCCCCCTCTTAAACTGCGCAGTGAAATAAATTATTTCTTCCAACAACCTTATTTGTTTGGTAATACTGTCTATGATAATCTTTCTTTTCCCTATGAAATTAGAAAGAAAAATATAGATGATAGGAAAATATATATGCTTTTAGAAAAGTTTAATATAGACAAGGAATACTTAAGTAAAGATATAAACAAATTATCTGGTGGTGAGAAACAAAGAATTTCCCTTATTCGCTCTCTTCTCCATGCAGGTCCTGTTCTCTTACTAGATGAGATTACTTCAGCACTGGACAAAGAAAATAAACTTTTAGTTGAACATATTATGAAGGATATGAATAAGAAAGGTCATACAATCTTATGGATTACCCATGATTTATCTCAAATAAAGGACTTAAGCAATAAAAAGATTATTATAGAGGATGGAACAATAATTTCTAAGGAGGGATTTTAATGAGTACTCTATCCCTTATAGTTTCTTCAGTATTGATTTGCATTCCTATTTTCATCTCCTATAAAGAAGATTTAGGACTAGGTAAAGATATACTTATTAGCATGGTTAGGGCCATAATACAATTAGTTATAGTAGGCTATATACTTCAATTTGTATTTAGCTTAGAAAATCCTATATTCACTATTTTATTAGTTACACTAATGATTATCAACGCAGCACTTAACACCAAAAAGCGTAGTGAGAACATAAAAAAACCTGTTAGAACATCCTTTATTGCTCTATTTTCAGGTGCTTTTATAACCCTTTCTATATTAGTACTTTCTGGCGCTATTAACTTTATTCCTAATGAAATAGTACCTGTAGCCGGTATGGTTGTGAGTAATTCTATGGTTGCCATAAATCTTAGTTACAAAAACCTTAATACTACCTTTAGTAGCAAGAGAAATGAAGTTGAAGTTAAACTTGCACTTGGAGCTACAGCTAAGGTTGCATCTAAACAGATTCTTAAAGATAGTATAAAACTCTCAATTATGCCTTCCATTGATTCTGCTAAAACCCTTGGCATTGTATCTCTTCCTGGGATGATGACTGGATTAATTTTAGCTGGATCATCTCCACTTATGGCAATTAAATTTCAAATAATGGTTACCTTTATGATATTATCTTCAACCTCCATTGCTACCTTAATAGCAACCTATATCTCCTACAAAAGCTTCTTTAATGAAAGATCTCAATTAAAAGTATAGTATTAATATAAGGATTGTCCAAATAAATTAAATAGTTATTTAGGCAATCCCTTATTAATTGCTTTGTTATGATAAAGGAAGGATCATTATTATAGTAAATCCATCTTCTCCATTAAAACTAATATTTCCTCCAAGGTCTATTACTCTCTCCTCCATCGCCTTAAGTCCAATGCTCTTTTTTATATTCATTGCTCCATCACCATTATCTTTTATAGAGACTCTTACAATTTTATTTAGGACTTCAATATTAAAAGAAACACTGTTACCCGTAGAGTGTTTCTTTATGTTTGTAATTCCCTCCATTAGATTATTAATTATACACTTCCAATGACTATAGGTAAGCTTGTCTATATTTCCAGAGTGATTAAAGGTATATCCATAACTATTATGACTAAAAGCATCATCCATTATAGATTTCACTCTATTTATACCTAATTGTTCCTCGGAAGGCTTAATTATTTTTAAAGTTTTTCTAATATCATCCATACCTTCCCTTAGAACTTGAATAGTTGTATTTATCATATTTTTAGCTTCATTTTTATCTTTATCTATTACTACCTTTGTGGCTTCTAGATGCATTAAACTAGAAGCTATAGTATGCCCAATTTTATCATGCATTTCCTTTGATAGCTTATTTCTTTCTTCCAACTTTGTGGTATATATTATCTGTTTTGAATAATTTTTTTCTTTTTCTACCTCTTTAGTATACTTGTCTATTTTCTCTCTTAACATTAAGTTTTCTTTCCATATTTTATCTATTTTACTTACTTTATTAATTAATATCTTTGCTACTATATAGTAAAATATTGCAATCAATAAACAATTCATAACTATGTCTTTTGGTATCATGGTTGTAAATATGATACTCCCTATAAAAGAATAGATAAGCTTTATATTCATTAGTATACCTGTGTCAAAAAAGGTAAATGGTATTAATATGAAAAATATGCTGTTGTATTTTATACCTAGTCCATAAGAAATAAAGAAAGATATGGCTGATAAGCATACTCTAATCTTAATATTTTCTAAATAATAAAAAGCTATGTTTATTATTATAAAACACAATATTCCTATAATTATAGAGGTTTGGAAGGAGCCATAATTTATATATACATACATACTAAATATGAGCCCAAGTAATTTTATAGTGAGAAAATAATCATCCCTGTTGTTAAGCATGCAATTTCCACCTTTTCTAAATATTATATCTTTATATTATCACAATAATAAGGTCTTTCACAAAATATATCCTAATCTGGGATAAAATATTGAGCATGTACTTATATTATTAAAATACATGCTCAACATTTATTTATATGAATTTATTTTGTGAAAATCATTTTTATTATTGACTTAAGTTAGATTCTGTGACTTCTATTTCTTCTCCCTCACATAGAGTTATGGTTGCATTTTCCTCAAGGGTATTTACCATACTTTCCTCCTTTTGTTTTTCATATTTTTCTTTTCCTCTAAAAAGCATTAGAAATATTATCACTGGGATTTGAACAAATATAAGAGCTGCAAGTATTCCAAACACACCTGATAAATTTATATCCTTAAATCTTTTATAACTTAAAATGAATAACATTATATTTATAAAAACTATCAGGGTAATCTGAAAAGACATGGAAGCCGCTATTAACAATCCATTACCAGTTTTTTCAAGTTCAAAAGTAATAAAGGTTCCAATAATCTCTAAAATTATAAATCCTATTAAGAAAGCCAGTACATATATACTATATTTTTTTCTTCCTATTCCTTTGTTAAGTAAAAATAAGTCATCGCTCATTTTATCACCTCATTAACAGTATTTTACAGTAGCCTACTATAATTCTATACACATTTTCAAATATTATAACTAAAATCAATAAACCTCTGGAAATTATTTTAATAATCTCCAGAGGTTTATTTTAACACTACAACACAGTTCTATATAAATATTACTTTTCACTTTTATATAAGTCTACATATTCTTTATAAACTACAACTACTTTTTCTATATAATTTACTGTTTCTTTAAATGGTATTGTATGAACTACTTCTCCATCCTTGGAATATCTAGGATCCTGAAGCCATTTACATACATTCCCTATGCCACCATTATAAGCTGCTAGCATTTCATTTGTATATTTAAGTTGATTTTTTAAGTAATTTAGATACCAACACCCCATTTCTATATTCACATCTTCATTCTTCAGCATTTCTATAGAGAAGTTTTCTATATTTAGTTGCCTGGCTATCCATTCTCCTGTACTTGGCATTATCTGCATTAGTCCTACAGCTCCCATAGATGAAACAATATCCTTATCAAACCCACTTTCTGTTTTGATTATAGCTGCAACTAAATAAGGATCTAATCCATAGATTTCACTATATGCTTCAATCTTTTCACTATATGGTACTTGTATATGATTCTCTACTACATCTTTTTCATTAATACCTACTTCCTTAGTTTTTTCATTTTCATGCAAATTCATAAAATATAAATTAATACATATTCCTGCTATAAATAAAATAGCCGTTATACTAATAAACTTAAGATTTAACTGCTTTTCTTCTAATATTTCCATTATACCTCCGCTAACAATGTATAACTTTATTATTTAAATCAAAATTCATGTATTAATTAGTATTTCACCTTTAGCATAAAATAAACAAAAAAGACTTTAAAATAAAAATTAATTTATTTTAAAGTCTCATTCTATGTGATGACTACCCTTATACTAAAGTTTAAATTGTTCCATAAACTCTTTCATATTTTCTGTAAGTCCAAGTAATTTTTCTGCTGCATTTGCAACTTCATCACTAGAAGCTGTAAGTTCTTCTGTAGATGCAGCTATTAGTTGTGTATTTCCTGAAACCTCAGAAGATATTTGCGTTGAGTTTTCTATATTTTCAGTAATAGAATTTTTTTCTTCTATAATTTCTTTAGAGCTAACTGCTACATGTTCTATTTTAGGTACCATATCTAAAACTAATGCTGCAATATTTTTAAATGACTCTATAGCATTATCTACACTAATTAATCCATTATTTAATTCACCATTTATTTTATTGCTTTTAATTTCTATAGTTTCACTCTCTTTAATAGCATTATTTATTACATTATAAATATTTTGTGTAGATTCCTTGCTTTGCTCTGCTAGCTTTCTAATTTCATCAGCTACTACTGAGAAACCTCTTCCAGCCTCTCCAGCTCTTGCAGCCTCTATAGCCGCATTTAGTGCTAGAAGATTTGTCTGTTCAGATATACTATTAATAATTTCTGTTATTTCTGTTACAGTCTCCATACTAGATTTCATACTATATATAGAACTGTTAAACTCTTTAAAGGATTTACTTAACTCATTCATGGCCATGGCTAAATTTTCCATATCCTCATTACTCTTATCCGCTTTGTTATTAATATTTTCTGCCATATCACTAATATTATATATGTCACTTATATTGTTAGATAGTTTATTATCGAATTCCTCTAGTTCTTTAGTTACATCTTCCAATTCTTCTGCCTGCCTTTGTGAGCTTGTAGCAGTTTCTTCTATACTTTCACTTATGCTTTGAGCTCCTGATACAAATTCTTCTGCCAAAGCAGCTAGAGATGAAGCCTCACTTTCAATAACCATGGAACTATCTTTAACATTTAGAATCATTCCACCTATAATTTCCTTACTTTTTTCTACAGCCGTATATATATATTTGATTTCATCATTTTTCATTTTGCCTATATTAGATTTAGTGAAGTTACCCTTTGCCATATCTTCTACAATAGTACCTATTCTGCCTAATCTTTTAGTCATAGATTTAGCTACTAGGTATCCAAATATTAGACCTAACACTATAAAAATAATACATACAATTACTACTTTTATTTGAAATTCTGGTATTTCTGCTAATAGCTCACTTCCACTTACTTCTACACCTACAGACCATCCTGTTGATTCTATAAATGCGAATCCAATATATTTTTCATTAGCACCTACTCTATACTCACCCGCTCCTCTTTCTCCCGATGTCATCTTTCCTAAAATCTGTTTCATATTTTCAGAACCATTTTTATCTTTTACTGTATCTAATAGTTTAGTTCCTATAAGCAAGGAATCATTATGAGTTATTATATTTCCTTCCCTATTTATTAAATAAGCATTTCCACTTTTACCTATGGATACCTTTGATATTATTGCTGATAATTTACTAGCATCTAGGTAAGCTATTAAAACACCCTTTATATTCCCATTTTCTTTTATAGGGGTACTTATAGCTATTTCTAGCATATTATCAGTTGTACCTAAGTATGGTTCACTAACAAATGTAAGCCCACTTAATCCATTTGAAAAATAGTCCTTATCACTAATATTAGTACTTTCTCCTGAAGTATCTACACAATTCCCTTCAGCATCTACTATAGCAATTTCTTTTAACTCTATTTTTTCAGCTATATTCTTTAATTTTGTTAACTTTTCTTTCATATCTACTGTATCATCTATTAAAAAATCATTTATTGCTATTTGATTTACTATAACTCCATAACTATCTGTCAATTGATTTATTTCTCCTGCCATAGATGCAGCTACATTTTCTAGGAGACTTTTTGATTTATCAGTAATAATTTTTTTATTCATATAAAGAGAAAAAGCAGATAGAAATGCTGCAACTAATACTATGATTACTGTAAAACTTAACATAAGTTGCATTCCTATTCCTCTAATCCTTTTCTGGTTTCCTCTTTTAGTATTTTTAATTTTCTTACTTTTTAGTTCATTCTTTGCCCTTTTCCTGACTTTCATATCTTCCCCACCTTACTATATACAAAAAAAATTTACAGCTATATATACACTGTGTACATAAATATAATCGAAACAAAAAATAGTATCCTTTACTACACAATATGGTACTTTTACTATTTTCTAAAAATAAATAATAATTTTAATATGAATTTAAGATTTGTATGATAAAATTAAATAAAAAAACGTAATATTATCTAAAAATTTGTAATTAAAGGGTGATGAATTATGAAATTATTATTAGTTGAAGATGAAATACACCTTGCTGAAGCTCTAAAAGAAATTCTCAGTAAAAATAAATATATAGTAGATAGCGTTTATGATGGTGAAGCAGGTCTTGATTATGGTCTTACAGGAATATATGATTTGATTATATTAGATATAATGCTCCCCAAAGTTAATGGATTAGAGATTTTAAAGGAACTAAGAGCTAATAATGTATCTACTCCTATTCTTCTTCTCACTGCTAAAGGTGAAATTCAAGATAAAGTTAAGGGATTAGACTATGGAGCAGATGATTACTTAGTAAAACCTTTCTCTCATGAAGAACTTCTTGCTAGATTAAGAGCTCTTAGTAGAAGAAAAGCTGAAGTTATAAATGATAATTCTCTTCATTTTAGTGACTTTGCCTTAAATCTATCTACCTATGAACTTGAAGGAAATAGTAACTCTGTCCGACTTACCTCAAAGGAATTTGAAATTCTAAAATACTTTATAGAAAGGCCTATTTTAATAGTTACTAAAGATGATTTAATTACAAAGGTTTGGGGCTATGACTCTGATGCTGAATATAATAATATCGAGGTCTATATATCTTTTTTAAGAAAAAAATTATCCTATGTGGGCTCTAAATCCAAAATATCCACCCTTCGTTGTATTGGTTATAAATTGGAGGAGTAGTATGTTTAAAAAATTAAAATATAAATTTATTATTATAAATATGTCTCTTTTAACCTTTGTATTTTTTTGTATATTTGGAGTCATATACTTTATAACTTGGAATAGTGGAGAAAGACAGATTAACTTTTCTCTTAATGCACTAATCCATGAACCTAACAATGGTGGACCCAGTAAAGGTGGTCCCCTTAATAATGGTATACTAATAAATCTTGACCATAATTTAAACGTGATAAATATTATGACTCCATATAATGTTGATAAAGATATTCTTATTGAATCAGCAGTTAACATTTTATCTACAGAGTCTTCATCAGGAGTTGTAAAAATTGAAGATACTGATTTTGCATACTTAAAAAGCTTAGATCGTAAAATTAATAGAATTGCTTTAATAAATAAGTCACCTCAGCAAAATCTATTAAAAAACCTTTTGAAGACTTTTTTCATAACTGGCTTTATCAGTTTGATTATATTGTTTACTATAAGCTATTACCTAGCTTATAAAACCATAGCGCCAATTAAAGAGGTATTCGAAAAACAAAAACAATTTATTGCAGATGCATCCCATGAGCTTAGAACGCCTATTGCTATTATTAAAACTAATTTAGCTTTAGTTTCATCTAATAAAGATAAAACTATTGAAAGTCAAGGCAAATGGATGAATTATATAGATCTACAAACTGATAGAGTGTCCCATCTTATAGATGATATGCTTTCCTTAGCAAAGCTTGATGAAGATAAAAAAGTACTTAACCTACAACCTATAAATATAAATAAAATACTAGAAAATTTACTTATGTCCTTTGAAGCAGTTTTCTTTGAAAATAAAATAGAATTACAAAACAATTTAAAGGATAATTTTTTTATAAATGGTGACTTAGAAGAAATTAAAAAGCTTTTTAATATTCTAATGGATAATGCTATTAAACACACTTTCCCAAATGGAACTATTACCATCACTTCAAGTAAATTAAAATCTAAGATGGAAATCATTATTACTAATACTGGAGAAGGAATTCCTGATAAAGACCTAGAAAAAATTTTCGAAAGGTTTTATCGTTCTGATGAGTCTAGACAACGGAAAACTGGTGGTTATGGTTTAGGCTTAGCTATTGCAAATTCTATAGTAACAAGCCATAAAGGAAAGATTTATGCCAGAAGTAATGCAGGAAAAGATACTTCCTTTATTATTGAACTTCCTATTTTAGAATAAGAGAATTTGTAATTAAACACAGAAACGTACTATAATCTAAATTATATAAGTTTAAAAGCTATCTTAGATATATACTCTTAGATAGCTTTTAGTATTTTATACATGATATTTTTTTCTTTTAAACCTTAGTGCTACTATTATTGCTGAAATAATTCCTAGGAGACATATGCAATATATTATCAAATTAGATTTAATGTTTGTATCATTTGACGTATTTCCCCTCATATTATTTAGAGAATTTTCTCTATTAATATCACCTGGATTATTTCCTGGCTTAAAGGTACCCTGAGGAGCTCCTTTTTCAAGATTATTCTGCATATTGTTGGGTTTTTCTCCAATCCCCATTCCCCTTTCAGGATTATTATTCTCTTTTATATCTTTAGGAATATCATTTCCCTCTCTATTACCTCCACCACCTTGACTACCAAGGGCAGATATATTTAAATTAGTAGCCATATTTCCAGTAGAAGTAGAGGACTGAGATCCAGAAAGTTGAGCAGATATACTCTTAGCTCTGTCTACTCCATAGGTAATTAACTCAGGAATAGAAGCTACATATTCATCGTAGATATAAAAGGCTGTAGCATCATTTTTCACATAGTCACCAATTAAATTATCTATATTATTAATTGTTTCAGTAAATACTCCACTATTTACATAATCCTGAACTATTTCATTAAGGTACTCATGATATTTTTCTTTATACTCTTCTACTTCCAGAAGTTTTCCTATAAGTGGGCTACTTTCTAAACTATCACCTACAGGATTATCAATGGGAAAGTTTATAACATTACTTGCACTTCCTCCTTGAAATGCTCCAAAGGCTAAATTGTAATCCCAAGGAAGTATTGAACATATTCCATCCTGTTCATATAGATAATAATTATGCTTCATATTCGATGCATAACTATCTAAATTTACAACAAAAGTATTTACTGCAAAATATCTTAATACTTCATCTACATCTAAATGTTTTTCTATGTTATTAATATCTTCATTAAGGCTTTTTATCATGGCTATGATTTTATCGTAGTCTTCTTCATTTGTATAATCCAAAATTGCATTTTCAAATATAGTAGAATAATTAGAATGCTCATCTCCGTAATATACCAAGTCTGCTCCACCAGTATTTCTTCCCATAGGTCCATTGATTTCTTTGCCTTGTTCCATAGGCATATTGTTTTTTGCCATATTAGTAGTTTCAGGTTTATATAAATTTCCACCTGTTGTTCCATAGTATCTTTCAATATAGCTTTCTTCCATAACCTCAAGGGCTAAGTATAAACCCCAAGGCTCTCCATTTAAGGTGATGCTCGCATACTGAAACGCTGGAGTAGAAACTCCCATTTTGTTTAATAGACCATAGGAAAGATATTCTTTCATATAAGTTGTATCCTGCATCATATTATTTAATGCTAATTTCTCAAGGCCTTTCAGAGTTTGTCCATCGATATATTCATCAAATTTAACTTTAAAACTATATCTATCTGTAGTATCATCATTAGCAATTTGTGATAATGTTGTATTTCCCTTAGCTCGAAGCCCAACATTATAGTATATTTCTCCGTTAATAGTTATATTGGCACTATAATATTCTTCTTCCATAGCATTATCTGCTAGTTCATTCCAAAGTTTCTCATCTATATCTATATCAATTTCCATAATATCATCTTTGTTAAAAAGATTTGTTATATACTCTGGTTGGGTTGTTTTCTCTGTAGCATTTGCTTCAACTGTAGACATATCAATAGTTGCCATTACTCCAGCCAAGGCTAGACTTAATGTCATAATCATTGTTATAAAAATATTTATATACTTATTTGAAATCACTTCATACACCACCTAAATATTAAGACATGTATTCTCCGTTGTAACTTACTAACACTGCATTGTTTACTCCTGATATACTGCTAATTTCATTTACAAATTGAGTAGACATTTCTTTTAATCTTATTTCTACTGTTAATTCAATATTGCTCCCTGCAGAAACGGTTTTAGACTTAACTACATATTTTTTAACATATTTATTAATATGCTCCATTGCATTATTCTCACTGCTATCTCCCTTGCAACTTACAACTAAGATATAAGGATTATCAGTACTTTTCTTATTTGCAAACACCATAATCATAATTCCTATAAATACTGAGCCAAATACCGCAAGAGGTATTAATCCTGCTCCTACAACAATTCCTACACTTATTGACCAAAATAAAAATGCAATATCCATAGGTTCTTTAACTGCTGTACGAAACCTTACAATTGATAAAGCACCAACCATACCAAGTGAAAGTACTACATTAGAAGTAATTGCAAGAATAATTAATGTTGTAACTAAGCTCATTGCAATAAGTGAAATACCAAAACTTTCTGAGTACATTACGCCTTTAAAAGTTTTCTTATATACCAAAAATATGAATAGTCCAATAGCAAGAGCTAGTCCTAGGGCTATAGCCACATCTACAATTGAAAAACTAGATGCCTTTTCTAAAAAACTTGATTTTAAAATATCATTAAAACTTAGTGCTTTATCCATTTTTATCTCCTCCAAATAACTTAATTTTATTCATAAATTCTGCAAGCTGCATATTTTGAAAAAGCAGAGCTTTCTCTATCTTTTGTTTGAATTATATCTCTAATAATTTCTGGAAAAAACTCATCAAACTTAACCTCTAAAACTATAGGATTCCTTGCTGGCATTCCTATGGTAGCAAGGTTATCATTAAAAAAATTTTGTGAATATAAACCACTCTTAATATTACTATCAAAGGTAATTCTAATATTTCCTGGTTTGAATACATATGCTTCCCTTGTATATTCAACTATAGTCTTAGGACGTAATAAATCATATTTCATCTTTGAGTATAACTCTGTTAAAATAGGCTCCTTATATTTAAATATGTCATCAATATTATTTTTAATTATATCTTCACATTGATTCATAGATATACTTGTTGAAATCTTACTGCATAATCCATTAACTTTACTTTTTTTCTCTAATTTTATAAAAGAATGGTTATCATTATAAATTCTTAATCTAAATTTTTCTCGATTATTTACTCCATTAATTTTTTCCATTAATGCCTTATTATTAATATTGTCAAAATATAGACTCTTTATAGTATAAGTACCCTTATCTCCTGCATTCTCATCTAACTGTGCAATATTTTTTAATCTGTTTTTAATTGCCAAATAGTCTGAAATATTTATTAAATGCTTTATCTCATGTCTAAATTTAACTTTTTTCATATAAATCACCTCCTTGTGTCATCTAGTACAATCCTATAATAAATTACTTAGCTTAAATTTATCTTAAATTTATTTTTATCTACATTACCTATATATTTAGTTTTTAATCTTTATTTACCAATCATTGTCTAATAACATAAACTTGGCTAATAATAGCTAATTTTACACAAAAAAGAAGAGATAAAAAACTATCTCTTCTTCTTTATATTTTAAAGTCACCATATATTATATCTTTAGTTAATTCAAGATTATAATAGATTCATTAATAAATATGTTAAGCATAGTAATAATAAATCATTATACATCCTTTTTATCTTGCTTCTTTAAAGTTTTTAGCTTCTGTTTTATACCCGGCAATAACTACTTTTCCCACATTTTCATTAATGTAGTATATATAGCCTATTAGAACTTAACTTACGTGTTCGGAATGGATACGGGTGTAGCCTCTAATAGTATACTCACCAGATTAAAATTATTATTATTATTTACTATAATTATAGATAATAATCATTATATCTTGAAGTTTCTTTTGGCTACTTATTTTATTATAAATTTTTATTTATACTATCTACAAAACTATGTACATCTTTACTTATGATAAATTTCATTGAATAAGATTTTTCTTTTCCAACTATAAAAATTTTATGACCAAGTTTTTCTTCATTAGCCTCTACATATTCAATATCTTTATATTCTATAATATCATCATAAACTAAGAAAAATCTTTTACCACAAAATCTGATTTTTTCATTAGTGGTTACTAGTATCCCCGTCATTGTATTTTGTCTCCTATTTACAGTACTTTCAAAAGCACCTTCCACATAATAATCTATAACTTCATTTTTATTAAGCCTCTCTTCAATTAGTTTTATCAATTTTTCTTGTCTATTCATCTTACAATCCTCCTAAAATAATAGTCATCACTATATATATTAATATACAGTGATGACCATTTCTATATTTGATACATGTTTATTTTAATATTTTATCTATAAATATTTGCATTTAAGTTATTTATAATACTATATTTTACCAGAAAAATCCACCAAATGGGCATATGCAGAATAATAGTATTAAAATTATCCACGAATCATCTCCGCTTGAGCATTGACAATGGCATGGTGGACATGGTCTTGGACATGGTTTTGGACATGGTGGACATGGTTTTGGACATGGTGGGCATGGTGGACATGGTCTATGATGTGATGGCTTACAATCATGTCCCCAGTTTCCATCTTTACCTCTAAAGTACTCTTGTTCAAAATCTACTCCATCCGGTTGTCCATATCTAAAATCTTGAGCAAACATTTCTGTTGAATAGTCTTGTTCATTATAATTAAAGAATTCATTATTATTTAACATATTATATTCTCCCCACTTTTTAATCAGTTTTATAATAGTTTTAATCTCTAAACATTTTATAGTAACTTATAGTATATAAAATATTTTTTTTAGAACTAATATAATGATGTGTATCTATTAAAGACTAGCTTCAAAGCTGTTCTTAATAATATAATATGTAATCATAATAATTTTGTGATGTATACTTATAAAATTATTAGAAATAAAATTACTATTTTTAATACTCTAATATATTATCAAAATCTATATGATCTTATTCTTTCCTTAAATGTTGCTCTATAAGTTTATATCATACTTGTCTGAATTAAATATTGGTAAATTTAATTTAAATCTTATAGATACAGCTCTGCATAATAATATTATTGTGAAGCACACCCAAAAATTTATATCGTAATTCACTCCATAAAAGTTAAATAAGTAAAATACCGATGCTCCAAGTATTGATGCCACGGCATAAATCTCCTTTTTAAAGATCATTGGAGTATCCTGAACAAAGGTATCCCTTAAAATTCCACCTCCAACACCTGTAATTAATCCCATGCAAACTACTAAAAATATATTGCTATGAACTTGCTTAAAAGCTAGATTTGCACCTAATATTGTAAATGTAGCAAGTCCAATTGAATCTAAAATTAATATTACTTTTTTTAAGATAGCTATTTGCTTTCTTCTATTAGCTATTTTAAGTATTTGTTCCTCACTCATATATTTATTCCCATGAGATTCAGAAATAATTTCTTTTCTTTTAGATGTAGTGTACATGGTAGATAATTTTGGATATCCGTAAAAAGCCAAAATAGATACCACTATACTTATAATAAAATAAGTAGGATTTATAAAAGCAGCTGGTGGTGTTTGTCCTAAGGTTATATCTCTAAATATTCCTCCCCCTATAGCTGTAATAATTCCTAAAAATATAACTCCAAATAAGTCTAATTTCTTTTGCATTCCTACTAAAGCTCCAGAAATTGCAAATGCAACTGTTCCAACAACTTCAAAAATAATTAATATCATAATTGTATTCTCCTCCCTATTTTTATGTAATAATATTCCAATTTAATATTTTGCAATATAAAAGGAGTAAAAAACATAATTAATAAATGCTTTTTACTCCCTGTCCTTTTATCTGAAAGATTCCCTATAAAGGTTGCTTCGTTGATGCTCTTTAATTATTAATGTAAAGAGTCTCTCCAGGGTTATGTCCTGCTATTGTATTCAACCTGAAAGTTTCAAGTTAATTAAAAGCTTGTAATTAACTCTTTCTCCTACGGTTACTTAGTCTTTTTAAAAATTAAGTATCTTCAATAACATTCATCCATACAATATTAAGTTTAATTTTCTTCCCTACTTAACTTATATCAATTTTTCATATAAATCAAGATATTTTATAATATTAAATACTAAATTGATTATCTATACGATTTCAAAATTTAAAAGCAATGTATTATATCCCTGTAATTTTCAACAGAGCTTTTTCCATACTTAGAACTCGTTGTTCTTTAGGAGCAACGGTTATCTAGGGTACTAACTCCTTTTTACTCTCACTTTGAAAGAGATAGGAGTAAAGAGCTTGTAATCATCCTATAAAAAAAACACCTTATAAAATAAGGTGTTTTGGTGGCTCACCGGGGGATCGAACCCCGGACACCATAATTAAAAGTCATGTGCTCTACCGACTGAGCTAGTGAAACAAACTACCTGGCAATAACCTATCCTTCCACACAGCCTCCCGTGCAGTACTTTTGGCTCTTTGAAGCTTAACCGTCGTGTTCGGCATGGTTACGGGTGTTACCTTCAAGATATGCTTACCAGATAAGTACATAGACATTATAATTATCTTTGTACTTCTACAAACTAAATAAGTTTGTCTTTAATGAAGAATTTTTAAATTTTTCATTAGCATTGCGATAATACTACTAACTTAGTTGTTGATATACGGATATTGCTCATATAGAAAAAGTCTGCAATATCATCGCCCAGTTAAGAAAATAACTATTTTCTTTATCATCAAATACTCTCAATGACTTTTATCATTTTACTCGATTATTTATCCCATGTCAATAATATTATCTATATTTTTACCCATTTTTCTGCCTATATATATTTTGCCATAGTTGAAATCACATGTAAAATGAATATATATATACTCTATTTAATATACTTAATATATGAATTTTAAATTTCCAAGGAGTATTTTATGGAGGATATAAGCAAAATATCTACTAGCATAGATAATTTAACAGCACTAATATCATCTAGCCTAGATAAAATAAATGAAAGTTCTTCAGAATCTGCTTCTGATCCCAGCACTTTACTTTCTCTTAAAAGTGAGTTGCTTTCTTTAACTGAAATTACTACTAGCCTAAATGTTCTAAAAACTCAGCTTAACTTATTAGCTCTTAATGATTATGAAGTTTTATATGTAGCTAATTGTATATCGCCTTTGCTTCAAATATTAATTCAGCTTTCTAATACTTCTTATCTAACTATGGGCACAACACAACTATTAAATAATTCTACTATCACTAAAAGAAAAACCTCTAAATTGAAAAAAGCTGAAAAAACCGCCTATAAAATTCTAGAGCAAATTAACTGTGTATATCCTGTATTGGAATCTAGAATATATAACTTTATTAATAACATATGCAATTGTGAGGATTAACAAAAACACATGGAGTTACTTTCAAATTCACCCCATGTGTTTTTATCTTATTTACTTTACTCTCCAAGAAGTTCCTTCTTTACTATCTAACACTTCTATATTCATATCTAATAACTGTGCTCTAATTTGGTCTGATCTTTTATAGTTTTTTTCTTTTCTTGCAATATTTCTTTCTTCAATAAGATGATTTATTAGCTTCTCATCAACTTCAATAGCCTCTTTTTCAATAGTCATTAAATTAAGTGATAAAACTTTATCAAAATCTTCAATTATAAATGCTTTCTCTTTATTATTTAATTCACTATCTTTTATAACCTCATTAAGCACTGTAAATGCATTGGCTATATTTAAATCATCACTTATTTGAGTTTTAAACTTTTCTTGATATCCGCTAATAAGTTCTTTATTCATATTATAGGTTTCATCAATATTAGTTAAAATAGTTCCTATTTTTTTCTTTAATGCCTTATATCCATTTTGAGCATCTTTTAGACTTTCAAAACTAAATACCAGTTGTTTTCTATACTTAGATTGTAAGCAGAAATATCTATAATCTAAAGGACTAAATCCTTCTTCTTCAAGTTTTGATACTGTTAAAAAGTCTCCGCTTGATTTAGACATTTTGCCTCCATCTAATACTAAGAATTCTCCATGAACCCAGTAATTTACCCATTTATGACCTAACGCTGCTTCTGACTGAGCAATTTCATTTGTATGGTGAACTGGTATATGATCTATTCCACCACAGTGAATATCAATATTCTCACCTAAGTATTTAATGCTCATGGTTGAGCACTCTAAGTGCCATCCTGGAAATCCTCTACCCCAAGGAGAATCCCATTGCATTATTTGATTGGAAAATTTAGAATTTGTAAACCATAGTACAAAATCTAAAGGATTCTTCTTATTTGGATCTATTTCTATTCTACTACCAGCTTCTAACTCATCTATACTGAGATTTGCAAGCTTTGTATAATCTTCAAATTTATCTATTTCAAAATATACATTTCCATTTGATTCATATGTGTAACCACGTTCTTCAAGCTTTTGAACAAATTTTATCATATCCTCTATGTGTTCTGTTGCTCTACATACCACTGTTGGTTTTTTTACATTTAGTTTTTTACAATCTTCAAAAAAAGCATCTTCATAAAATTTTGCGATTTCCCATACTGTTTTATGCTCACGACTTGCACCTAGAGCCATTTTATCTTCACCTTCATCTCCATCTGATTGAAGATGACCTACATCTGTTACATTCATAACATGCTTAACTTTATAACCTACATACTCTAAGGATTTTTTTAATGCATCCTCAAATATATAAGTTCTTAAGTTTCCTATATGGGCATAATTGTAGACAGTAGGGCCACAAGTATACACTCCAACTTTATTTTTATTGGCAGGAATAAATTCTTCTTTATTTCTAGTCATGGTGTTGTATAAATAAAAACTCATCTCATGTCTCCTTTACATATTTCTTATAACTAATGCTTTAATGATAATTACTGTTCTGTAACTTATCTATATAATATATGCTTAACTATATTTATACTTTACATAACATTAAACTGTTCTTATTCTAAATCATATTAGTATAAAATATAAAAAACTACAGAACCAACTGTAGCTTAAATAACGATTAAAATTTATATCAATTATTAATTACATTATTATAGCTCAGTAGTATCTTGTTAAATTATACATATGTTACAGCAGCAACAACAACATCTACACATAATAATGCTCTCCTTTAAAATAATTTATATTTAAATTTTATCATATAATAATAATTTTACAAGTTATATGTATAAATAACCCTACAATTTATTTAAAATTTCTCAACAACTATAACCTTTACAAGTTTTAAAGAGGATTTTATATTATTCTAAAGAATAACTATATATATTATGTAACTATATTATAATAGGTGGTGATTATATGTCTATAGATATATACGTTAATGGAAACGTTGTATCCTTGGATAACAATAAGATTTATGAATCCTTTGCTGTGAGAGATGGAAAGTTTCTAGCAGTAGGATGTAACGAAGACTTGATGTCATTATTTTCCAAAGAGAATTGCAAAGTTACAGATTTAAAAGGCAATACTGTAATTCCAGGTTTTAATGATGCTCATATGCATCTACTTAATTATGGATTTCAAAAGACTGCAGTAAGGCTAAATAACTTATCCTCCATAGATGAAATGATTAGTATTGTGAAGTCTTATATTAATAAAAACAATATTCCAAAGGGTACATACATAATTTCTAGAGGTTGGAATGATAACTATTTTAAAGAACAACGACTTCCTAATAGATATGATCTGGATAAAATCTCCTGTAATCATCCAATTATATTTTCTAGAATATGTGGTCACATAGGGGTAATTAACTCAAAAGCTATTGAACTCTTAGGTATAGATAAAATGAAAGAAAATCCTACTGGTGGTGCTATAGATAGAGAAAATGGAGTTCCTACTGGAATTCTTCGTGAAAATGCTTTAAATATTGCATTTAGTAAGGTTCCTCCCACTTCTGTGGAAGGGATAAAAGCTTCTCTCCGTAGCACCTTTGATGACTTAATTAAATGTGGCATAACCTCTGTTCAAACTGAAGACTTAACTCACTGTAGAAGTTTACCTAATTTAATTCAAAGTTATAGAGAGTTAGAAGAAGAAGGCAACCTTCCTGTAAGAATTACTCTTCAGCTATGCCTTAATACTGATGAATTATTAGAGGAAGCTAATAGTTTTGGTTTGAAGTCAAAGGTAGGTAGTGATTTTCTTAAGGTTGGAGGTCTTAAACTTTTTCAAGATGGCTCTTTAGGTGCTCGTACTGCAGCTATGATAGATAACTATGAGGATACTCCTGGTAATGGTATTAGTATTTATTCTCAAGAGGATTTAGATAATTTTGTTACTAAGGGTTTTAAACAAGGATTTCAAATTATTATCCATGGTATTGGAGATAGAGCTTGTAAAATGATATTAAATTCCTATGAAAAAATTTCAAAAGATACTGAGGATAATCTTAGACCTGTTATAGTTCACTGTCAATTTACTAATGAAGATTTATTAAATAGATTCAAGGAGCTCAATGTAATAGCTAATGTACAACCAGCTTTTATTATGAGCGATTATCCTATAGTTGAAAAAGCTGTAGGCAAAGCTAGAACTAAAAGTAGTTATGCCTTTAATTCTATGATACAGAAAGGCATTCCTGTAGCCTTTAGCTCTGATGCTCCTATTGAAAGTTTTAATATAATCGAGGGAATCCATGGAGCTGTAAATAGGACAGATTTAAATAATAAACCTGCAGGTGGATTTAATATTGATGAAAGTGTTACCCCTTTAGATGCTTTAAAAGCTTATACTACAGGACCTAGTTACATGTCATTTGATGAAGATATAAAAGGCAAAATTAAAGTAAATTATCTAGCTGATTTTGTAGTTTTATCTCAAGATATAACTGCTGTACCTAAAAATAAAATTAAAGAAACCAAAATTTTAGAAACCTATGTTAATGGAATAAAAGTTTTATAGCATATTTATAAAAAAATAAAGAAAAGGATGTAAGTATCCAATTATACATGCATCCTTTTCTTTATCTAATTCAATTATATTTTATTTATTATTAGGATTATTTTTAACTCTATTAGGTTTTGCCTTTGGCTTTATTACTATATCATTTTTCTTACTCTTAGGTTTATTATAAGCAGCTTTGGCAATTTTATTTTGAGTCTTAGACATGAAGCCACACAAATCCCAAAACCATAGAAATAATATAACGAATATACCTGGTATTACATAATTTGTTACTAACACTGGTAATGTTGTAAATACTAGTGGTGGTACTACAAACACAATAAAAGCTATTATAAGTACTAACCATTTGTTTATTTTTATTTTGTCAAATACAAATTTCTTTAGTAAAGCATATATACCTAATACTATAATTGAAAATAATAAAATACTTCCTAAAAATATTAATACATTTTTCATAAAATTCCTTCTTTCAAATATATTGTAACTAAATAGTATTATATAATATATATTTATAAAAATGTACTTACTATAACCGATTTTTCATATGTTCACAAAATATTAATAATAGGATTTTTTATGATTTTTTGTTTAAAATTTAAAACTAATGGTAATACTATCAACTGTAATCTATTTAAAAGGAGATGTTTTTATGAAAGTATTAGACTCAATTGCACTAATTTTAGTTATTGTTGGTGCGGTAAACTGGGGCCTAATAGGATTATTCCAATTTGACTTAGTTGCAATTTTATTTGCAGGTTCTAGTGCCTTCGGTGCTATAAGCACATTTAGTAGAATTGTTTATGCCATAGTAGGATTAGCAGGTCTTTATGCTATATCATTCTTTGCAAAGAGTAAATATACTGATGTGGAATAATTTCTAAAGCCGCAATTGCGGCTTTTTTATTTTATAATTTTATATGATTTATTTTGTTTTTAATTTATAATAGTTTAGATAGGTTCGTAATAGCATAATATAATTTAAATAAAATTTTTAACTTATATAAAAATGCTCTATGCTTAAATATCCTATGAAAAACTTAGCTGAGGTGTTATAAAATGATAAAATATATTTCTTATAATGTTAAAAAATGTAGTATAAATGAATTATTAAAGTATTATTCTCCTAAGATAGTAAATAAATACTGCGAAAGCTGTAATAAATTTAATAAGGTATGGTCTTGTCCTCCACTCTCTTTTAGTGATTTAGATTATGTTTCTAAATACAAATATTGTTATGTAATTAGTGGTAAAACCTATATAAACCAAATTCCAAAGGAAGAACTAAATAATATTGTTACCTACTCTCTAAGTAAATATAGTGATATAAGTAATAGCACTGATGAATTTACTAATACTTTTAATGGTCTTTATTATAGTTTTAGAGAATTTAATGATAATAAAATACTCTCCTTAGAATCTTATTATACTGATAGCATTGCACTATTTTCTGGAAGATGCCTAATTTGCAACAACTGCTCTCGTAGTAATAACATGCCTTGTATATTCCCAAGGAAATTAAGATATTCATTAGAAGGTCTTGGTTTTGATGTATGCGGAATAGTTGAAAATATTATTAATGATAAAATTCAATGGAGCAGTAACTCAACACCAGAATATGTAACCTGCGTATCTGGATTTCTTTCCAATTTAGATATTTCTGAAGATAAAATTTTGCAAATATTACATAATAATTAAAACTTAATATTCTATTTCTAGTATTTAAACTTACCTCTTTGATAATAATATTATTAATAAATAAAAAATATGAAAGAGGTGGTTTTTCTTTGTTCAAATGTGTAAAGAAAGAAAATCATTACTGTAATTTAGTAAATGGTCAATGGATGACAACTGAAAATACTATAGATATTTTTTCTCCTAGCGATAACTCATTAATAGGTACTATACCTCAAATGAGTCAAGACGATGTGGATAAGATAATAAGTTTTGCTAAAGAAAGCCAAAATTCCTGGAGTGATGTACCTGTAAGTAAACGTTCTGAAATCTTACATAAAGCAGCAACTTTGCTTGAAGAAAATTGTGATGAATTATCTAAAGTTCTTATGATGGAAATAGGCAAAGATATTAATTCCTCTATTTCTGAAGTAAAGCGTACTGCAGATTTTATAAGATTTACTGCAGATGCTGGTAAAAATCTAGAAGGAGAAACAATAGCTGCTGATACTTTCCCAGGATTTAAAAAAAATAAGATGAGTCTAGTTCAAAGAGTACCTATAGGCTTAGTCCTTGCTATATCACCTTTTAACTATCCAATTAACCTATCAGCTTCCAAAATTGCTCCTGCCTTAGTTGGTGGTAACAGTGTTATTCTTAAACCTCCTACACAAGGTGCTGTAAGTGCTCTTCATCTTATTAGGATATTTCAAGAAGCAGGTGTTCCTGATGGAGTAATAAATTCTGTTACTGGTAAATCTTCTGAAATAGGTGACTATCTGGTTACTAACGACAATATAAACTTTATCAACTTTACCGGTTCTACAGAAGTAGGTAAACATATAGCTAAAATTGCTGGTATGGTACCTATGATTATGGAGCTTGGTGGAAAGGATGCTGCCATTGTACTAAAAGATGCTGATTTAGATGATACAGCTAGAGAAATTGTTTCAGGTGCATATAGTTATTCTGGCCAAAGATGTACAGCTATTAAACGTGTATTAGTTACAGAAGATGTTTCCGATGAATTATCCTCTAAAATCTTGGAACAAGTAAAAAAACTTACCATCGGTACTCCTGAATCTGGAGCTAAAATCACTCCTTTAATTGATAAAAAATCTGCTGATTTTGTTGAAGAGCTTATTCAAGACGCCTTAAGTAAAGGTGCAAAATTACTATATGGTAATAAGCGAGAGGGTAACTTACTACACCCAACTCTTTTTGATATGGTAACTAGTGATATGCGTATTGCATGGGAAGAACCTTTTGGTCCAGTACTACCTATAATTAGAGTAAAGGATAAAGATGAAGCAATTGAAATTGCTAATAAGTCTCAATATGGACTTCAATCTAGTGTATTTACAAGAAATATTAATGATGCCTTCTATGTAGCTAACAAATTAGAGGTGGGGGCTGTTCAAATAAATAATAAATCTGAAAGAGGACCAGATCACTTCCCATTCTCTGGTGTTAAAGCTTCAGGTATGGGTACTCAAGGTATAAAATATAGTATTGAAGCTATGACTAGACTTAAATCTATAGTACTAACCATAGACTAAATTTAACTAAATAAAAAGCTTCAAAGAAATTTTCTTTGAAGCTTTTTATTTATATTTTATACATTCTAATCTTGTGGTCTTGCTATTATCTCTCTACATATCTCAGATAAATTAGCTTTTTCCTCTTTACTCAAGTCCTCCATATAAATTGGTTTATGGAAAATAATTTGAGCTCTTAAATCTTCTGCCTCTCCCTCTAACCCCTTATAGGTTCCATTTACCGTAATTGGTATCACTGGTACATTAGCCTTAACTGCAAGTTTTAGGCTTCCCTTTTTAAAATCACCTACACACTTGTCTCTATTCCTTGTACCTTCTGGAAATATAAGCATAGATCTGCCACTTTTTATTATTTCTATAGCTTGAAGGATTGCCTTTAAACCTTCCCGTCCATTTTCTCTATCTAAAAATACACATCCTAATTCCTTCATCCAATAGGATATAACCGGTACTTTCTTCATTTCAATTTTAGCCACAGCTCCTGCAGTATCTTTTATATTCATCATTATTACAGGTATATCTAGCATACTTTGGTGATTTGAAACATAAACACATGTTTGATTTAATAAGTTTTCACTACCTACAACATGAACTTTTAATTCAGAATATTTAATTGTAGTAGCAGCCCAGTCCTTCTCTAAATTATATAGGTATTCTTCCCTTTTTTCTTCTGTTAATTTATTTTTACATATTGAATATGTAATTCTTTTAATGGCAATTTCAAGCATTTTAAAAGAAAATTTTATTCCAAATCTTAATTTTCTCAACTAATTCACGTCCTTTTTTAATGTTTACATTTAATTATATCAATAATATGTATTCTGGTGAAGTATATATTGAAATTTTGTCAATACTTTATATATTACATGTACTACTTAAGGAGGTCTCATGAAAAAACTTTATAAAAGTAATAGAACCCTATTTATATTATCCGTAATATTTTTTGTCTCCTTTTTTTTACTAGGTTATACTAGCAAAAATAGTATTAATACTAAATTGAAAGATTCAGAAACTAGGATACATTTTATAAATGTTGGCCAAGGAGATTCTATTCTTATTGAGAATAATAATTTTAATATTTTAATAGATAGTGGACCAAATACCGCTAAAGACACTTTAATTTTTTATCTTAAAAAATATAAAATTAAAAAATTAGATTACCTTATTGCATCTCATCCTCACGAAGATCATATTGGTTCTATGGATGATATAGTTAATAAATTTTATATAGAAGAGTTTATCATGCCTAAAGTTTTAACCACAGATAAGAATTTTTCTAACTTAGTAAACGCACTTAAAAGTAAAGGACTTACAATTAGAAATATTAATGACAATCTTAAAATTCAACTTTCTGAGGATAATTATATAGATTTTCTATGGACTGGTGATATCTCCGATGATAATTTAAACAATCATTCTATAGTGATTAAATATACAAATAAAAATACCTCATTTTTGTTTACTGGAGATATGGAAGAAGAAGTTGAAAATATTTTATTAGCTAGTAAAAAATCTTTAGAATCTACTGTATTAAAAGTAGCACACCATGGAAGTAAGACTTCATCTTCCAAAGGATTTTTATCTAAAGTAAACCCTAGAATAGCTGTAATAAGTTGTGGCATGGGAAATGATTTTGGTCATCCTCATAAAAATACTTTAAAAGCATTGGAAAATCTAAATTCTAAAATACTTAGGACTGATATAAATGGCAACATTATAATAAAAACAAATAATGATAAATTAATGATATCTACTGAACATGAAGGTATCTAATATTAAAAGTATGCAACATAGCTAATATTTAATTAATAGCTATGTTGCATACTTTTCAAATATATTATCAAAAAATGAAAAAAGCCTTACTTTGTAAGACTAAAAATGGCTCCGCGAAGAGGATT